>JASEHG010000136.1 GCA_030018855.1 Candidatus Brocadiaceae bacterium | reverse complement strand
GAAAGCGAAGGGTCTAGAGATTCTTTCCGCCTCAGGCGGACTTCGCTCCCTCAGAATGATATTTTGGGCGTTTTTCAGAGGCCTCGGATTGTAAATAAACCAGCAATAAAGATGTTGCTATAAGTATTTAGAATTACAAGATTTAACAGAACACAAGACATGCCTCATTACTTGCCGAATAGGACTTTGGGTGGTATACTTATAATAGGTTAATTTGGTGTGGGATATAAAGTTAGGAGGTGTGTGTCATGTTAGCGACCCTGAGTACCTACATTAACCTTTACACTGCAGTTCCTACATTATTGTTTTTGGTACTCCTGGGTTATCTACTCAGATGGTGGTATCAGGTAAGCTACTATACGTATGGCGCAGTGGTACTCCTGGCGGCCTTTTTCTTTGGCCTCGGGTACCTGGCAGTAGTAAGGTTTGGCCTTAGCCCATACCTGGTAGGTGGGGTCTATGCCACCATTCTGATAGGATACGTAGGTGCCAGGTGGTACCACATCTCTTGGAAGGACCTGATGGGTAGATTCTATCCCACCGCAAAGACCACTTAGGTCCTTCCAACAGTAGGGGCTAGGGATTAGGGGCCAGGGGTTAGGAGATGGTAAGTAGACCTTGACCCCCTAATCCCTATTTTTTTATTTGTTCCTGTAAGGGCCACCTTCATCCAGCAGGTATTCCTGCACGTTCTCCTTGTACTTGACGTAGAAGGACTTTTGCCCGTCCGTTTCTATAATAATGGGGCTGGTAGTTACTACCTGTACCTTCCCGGTCTCAGGGTGGGGTCTGGAAGATACGAAACCATCCTGCCCCCCCGTTTGATATACGTCACTCCCCAACGGCTTCCCCGAGGCGGGGTCTTTAAAACCCAGTAGTTTTTCTACCGTCTCTCTGTGGGGCATGCCGTAACCCCTACCGCAGGAGATGATGGAGACCTCCGGCCTTAAGGCCTCTACCAGCTCAAGCCTTGAGGCCCATACGGAACCATGGTCGCTTACCTTGCAGACCTCTACCTCCCTCAATCTATGGAGGAACCTTGACTCAATGTCCCTGAGAGTCCCCCTCTGATAACCGCAGACGTCTCCCCCAAAATACATATCAAATCTATCGTAGTGGAGTACAAAGACGATGGAGAAATTGTGCTCGCTGGCCTCCCTCTGCTCCGCTTGGTCATGGAGGATAATGTCCCCTTTGCCCCTATCAAACCGGCTGTTGAAGGCTATCACGTCTATCAATATCCCATCCCCCAGGTCAATCTGTGATGGTTGCTCCCTGGAACGGAATTCTATCGTCTCCCGCCGGAGGCCGCTGGTCTTAACCCACTCTCCATATTTTTGACAAAGGGGTGAATCAGAGATTATATCCAGACCTCTATCAATAACCTTGCGTATACTTATCCCTGCCTGACGGTGGAGATAGAAGAGCCCTGTAGGGAGGATATCCCTTGGCCAGCCGAGGTGGTCCTCGTGATAATGGGTGATGAGGAGGTAATCAATGACTTGCCTGTTTAACCCCTGTCCAAGGTAATTGTAGAGGATGGAGGCCTCATTGCCGGGCCTTTGGGGGTCTTCTCCCACGTCCACGACCAGGAGCTTCCCACTGGGGGACTCCACAATAATACAGTCAGCCTGCCCCACGTCCAAGACATGGACACGCAGTGGTCTACCTGTAGCCATGGCGGCCGTGGGCGCCGTGGAGAAGAATAGACCCATAGCCACCAGCAGGCATGCCCCATACAAATACAGTCTAGCAGTAGCCGCAGTCCGCCTCAGGCGGATTAGCCTGCGAATAGCCACCAGTAGGCATACCCCGTATAAATACAGTGAGGGACGAAGGTTTCCGCAAGGCATCCTGTCTTGCTACCGCTTCTTAACCTCCCTACCGATAAGGGGATAGAGGATACTGTCCAGTTCCTGCACCTCACTGTCCAGGGACTTGAGGGTTTCACTAAATCTTACTACCTCGGCATCCAGCTTCTGCACCCTTTCCCTCAGGGCAGCCACACTGCTCTCCTGGGTCGTTGCATCTCTATGCACGTCCTTTTCAAGTTTGGCCATGGCGTCATTAGTTTTTGATGCAAACTCATGCAGGTTTGCGTCCAGATGACCCAAGTCGTGCCTCAGGGCGTCTAATCTTGCCTCGTAGTCCTTAAGGGCGTCCTGGAGGGCGGACAATTGGGCCTTGTCTTCTTTTGTAGAGCGAACCCCTTCTTCAAGGGTGGCCACCCTGGCCTTGTTCTCTGCTGTGTCCTTATCAATGGCCTGGACACGGGTCTTTATCTCTCCGGTCTGGCCGGCGACGTAATCCTTTACCCACGTCTCATTAACACAGCTAGAAAGGAGGCAAAGTAAAAATAGTGCTGATAAAAGTTTTTGTGGCATCTTATTGTGTCCTGAGACCTCTGAAAAACCATACAAGATGTCATTCTGAGGGAGTGAAATCCGCCTTAGGCGGAAAGAACCTCAGATTCTTCGCTTCGCTCAGAATGACACGAAGTGTTATAGTGTCTTTTGCAGAGGTCTCGTCCTGTAAAAAAGGGTTAAAGAAATCCAGCTGGTTGCGTCAGGATGCACCTACTACTTTTTAGGGGCTGCCTGAGGAGCAGGTACTGGCGGCGGCTGCGTTGCCTGGATTTCCAATCTCTTACTGAGCAGGTCAATGCCCTTCTGGAGGTTTAGTACCACCGGCCCCAGTCTGCCGAACTTTTCCTTGATGTCATCTACTTCTTTCTGTAACCCTTTAATCTCTTTCTCCATGTCCTGGCGTGCCCCTGCCACTTCGGCCTTGTAGCCCTGGCTTATGTCGCCAAGGTTTTTAGATATGTCATCCGATTTCCCCTGGAGGGCACCGAGCTTGGCATCCACGCCGGCGACGTCTTTTCTAAGGGCCTCTACCTGTGTCTTGTTGTCCATCAGACCCTGTTCCAGGGGCTGAAGCCTCTCTCTGAACTCCGTTTTCGTGGATACGGTCTCCTTGCTCACGTAATCCTTCACCCACTGCTGGGATGTCATACAACCCAGGGTAAGGCATAACCCAAAAAGACCTGCCAAGAGCATCTGCTTTGTCATTGCTCCCTCCCTTTGTACGGCATCTCCTTTTCCTCCTCTAAGATTTCTGGAGACGATTCCGACCTACCAATAATAGTTCTTAGTCGTTTCGTAATGGCTTTAGTCCATTTACCTCTAGTAGTTTCAATGCCAGACTGCTCCCCCTCTTTATGTGTCTCAATTTCTTTCACCGGGGCTACTGGGGCAACTACTGGTTCACTCATGGTGGCCTGCGGTCTTTTATTAATAGTTTCCATATCGGTTTGAATTTGTATTAATTCCAGACGGTGCTTCTGGAGGTCTCCCACTGAACCTTCCATTTTCCCTTCTAACTTTCTCAAGTTTCCATCCAATTCAGCCATCTTCTGTACCAGTTCGGGATGTAGTTCCTTGGTGCCTTCCAAAAAACCTGTCAATTTCTTTAGGTCTGCTTCTAATTCCATCACCTTCTTCTCCACCTCTTCCCATTTCTTGTCATACACTGATACAACATCCACACGGGACCGTTCCGCCTCCTTGACGGCTTGCAGTTCAGCCACCCTCTGTACGCTCTCCTTCTCTTTGATGGCCTGCAATTCATCCATTATCTTCTTTTGCTCTACAATAATGATAGCCAACTGGGTCTTGACATCGGTCAGGGCCTTTTCCATTGGATAGACCTCTTCCGTCACTATATCCTTGACCCCTGCCAGTTCGTGCTGTACATAGCCGCGTACCCATTGCTCGGAGACACAACCGCTCAGTAGAAGACAAAAGACGCCTAGATAATACAGTACCTTCAATTCTCAGCTCCTTCGCCGCACTCAGGCCATGCCTCAAAAAGATTCAGAAAGCCTCTTGGCAACCAGTGCTACAAGGAGATAGGCTATCACCGAGACCGAAAGGGCCTTCCACATCTCCCACCTGGGCAAGAGGAATATCGCCAACCCCACGTAACAGAGCCATGCGGGGGTAAACAGGACGAGTCCCTTACCGTAGGATACGGAGGCATGCATCCCTCCCTCTTTATATATAAGGATAAAGGTTACAAGGCTCAGGCATGGCAACGTCGCAATAAAGGACGATAACAGGGTCCGCTTTGTGGCCCCGAAATAGGATACCAGACTGACTATACATCCGCCCAGTAAAAAGTAAAGGAAATATTTGAGACCCAATTCAGTCCTCCGCCCTCTCTACTATCCCTTCCACCAATATGTCCTCTGCAAGCCTTGTTACCTGGACCTCTTTTAACCTCAGACACTCCTTCACGTGGGCCACCCCCGTACCCCCCACAGGAGACTTGGCCTCCACCCCTCCTATAATCTTCGGAGATATGAACACCATTACCTTGTCTACTAAACCCTTCTCAAAGAAAGAGGCCGTGAGACTGCCGCCTCCTTCCAGAAGCACGTTGGTGCACTTCCATTGACCCAGGACTTTAAGGAATTCCATAGGGTCAACACCCCTTTCATCACCCTTGAGGACTACCACCCCGCAACCTGCCTTTCTAAGGGCCTCCACCCTCTCTCCGGGGGCAGAGGCCGTGGTGGCTATTATCACATCTGATTCCCCCAGGTTGGCAAGCAACTTACAGTCCAGGGGGGTTCTGGCCTGAGAGTCTAACACTATCCTCTTCGTCCGCCTCAGGCGGATACCCCCTGGGATACGGGAGGTCAAGAGGGGGTCATCCCTGAGGACGGTATTGATTCCCACCACCACCGCATCCACCTGAGACCTGACTTTATGGACATACTCCCTTGACTCTTTGGAGGAGACCCAGCGGGAATCCCCCGTATGGGTAGCAGTCTTACCATCCAGACTCATGGCCCACTTGGCAATAACATAAGGCCTACCAGTAGTCATCAGCTTAAAGAAAGGGGCATTCAGCCTCTTTGACTCTTCCTCTAGTACACCCTCCACCACCTCAATCCCGGCCTCCAGTAGACCCTGTCTCCCCATGCACGACGTCAAAGGATTGGGGTCTATGACAGGGAAAACGACCTTCCTTATTCCAGAACTGACGACCTTTTCTACACAGGGAGGGGTCTTACCCTGATGGGCACAAGGCTCCAGGGTCACGTAGAGGGTCGCCCCCCTCGCCTTAGCCCCGGCCCTCTCCAGCGCCACCACCTCCGCATGGGGACCGCCAAAGCCTTCATGCCAACCCTCTGCCAGGACGTCTCCATCCTTCACCACCAGGGCACCCACCATCGGGTTAGGCTCCACCCTCCCACGACCCCTCTGGGCCAACTCCAGGGCCTTATGCATGAAACGTTCGTCCTCGGTCATGTCCACACTCAACGGCAATGTAGCCGCAGGTCATGCCATAGGCAGATCCGCCTCTGGCGTGACTTTAGCCTGCGTTCTAACACACCCCCTACCCCTCTTGATAGAGG
>JASEHG010000135.1:1486-5462 GCA_030018855.1 Candidatus Brocadiaceae bacterium | reverse complement strand
CACCCCTAACCCCTCTTTTTAGAGGGGAATTCGCCAGGGGCAGACTGGACTCCATAGACTTCGTGTAGCGCAAAATAGCACGCTACACCCTTTTTAAAATTTCTCTCCGTTAGCCCTAAGCCATTCCTTCTTATACCTTCTTTTCAAAGGCTCTTGCCCTAGTTTACGTTTTAATTCCGCTCCCAGTTCTGGGTACTTTTTGCAAAAGGAATTTATTAAACGCATTAACTCATAATGTTTTTCCCTCACCCTTTGAGTTTCTATATGCAAGCAGACGTTAGCTACTATTAACACAAAACCGGTTATTGCTATACTTATCCAAAATTCTACCTCAGTAAGCTTAGACAAAGGCCAAAAACCAAAAAGCTTTGAATAAAAATTAAAAAATGTACCAAACAGAAGAAAGCATGCAGTTATAACAGTCCATAAGCTCTTCCATTTTATATTCAATGCATAGGATGATATCATTAACACGCAAAAACATAGAATAGAGGAAAGAAGTTTCCCGACAGATGCGGTTAAGAGTAGGTTTTGATGATAATCAATTAAAAAACGAAGAGTATCCTCAATAATGAAAATTATAGAAAGTGCACAACAAATACCAAGAAATATTGTTATAGCTTGACGATACGACTCTTTCTTTAATAAACTTGCATTATAATCCTTGGCCTCTTTAGCTTTTGTATGTAGTTCTTCAAAATCCACAGGAAATTTCATCATAACTATCCTCTGCTCCTCTCCAGCCTGTAGGGTGCGTCTCAACGCACCTACACCTTTTTTAAATAAAGCAGAGCAAGCTCTGCCACTATAATTACAATCCTCTGGAGCCCATTGACTGTGTCAATGGACCAGCGGCACAGTCGCTGGACTCCATAAACTATCCTCCCCTACTCTTCTCCAGCACCTCCGTCAGGTTCTCTACTATCTTTTGCTCCTCTTTCTCCTTCAGGCCCAGTATCTCCCTCAGGGCTATGCCGATGTGGGGGATGTAGGTCTTGATGTAGGACTTCTTCTTTTCGGATTCCTCGTGTCTGCGTTTGCGGGATAAAAATGCGGAGAGTTTTCGTCCGCATTCCTGTAAGGCCAGCCGTATCTCCTTCTCTATCTCGGGGTAGTGGGCGATGGCCTCTTTGCTCTCGGAGGTGAAGGGTACCCAGACGCTCGCCACATGGACCATTAGCACTAATGGCCCGCCTGGGAGGGCGCCGTTGGACTGGGGGAGGCCGTAGTTCCTCCAGGAGTTGTCT
The DNA here is from genome assembly GCA_030018855.1 of Candidatus Brocadiaceae bacterium. Classification (GTDB taxonomy): domain Bacteria; phylum Planctomycetota; class Brocadiia; order Brocadiales; family Bathyanammoxibiaceae; genus 2-12-FULL-52-36. Next base: position 4,215 of record JASEHG010000135.1, on the reverse strand, counting down.
ATCACCGATTCAGTAATGATGCAGGCCGACTGTTGATAGAGTAATGGCACACGGTTGGCGAATCTAAATAGCCTTGCCAGACCCTCTTGTGGCAGTTCGCCCCCATAGGCCAGCCCTGCCTCCACCAGGAACGGATTCCCCCTGTATACGGAGGGGGTGCGGGTGGTGGCGGTGTAGAAATCTGCCTTGAATTGCCTCTCTAGCCCCTTCAATATGAGCCCCTCCCCAATGGGGACGATGCAGTCCGTGGGGGGGTTCATTATCTTGGTGGAGTGTATGGCCTTGAGAAGTTTATCGGCCTCCTGCCGGGCCACCCTCTGAGGTCGGGCGTTCTCCGGGAGGCCGGCCTTTTCGCAAATCTCTTTGGCCAGTCTTGAACTCACCCTGGAAAACTCCGTGTTAAGGAAGCTGGAGAGGGTGCGGGCCCTGGTGTCGTGTAGCATGTGTATAAGCATCCCTACCTCTATCCCGTAGGGGTGGGGCTTTATCTCTTTGGGTTCTGCAGGGAGTTCACTGCTGGCCCCCGGGAGTACGAGCTCCTCCTTCTCAGGGTTTATGTATTTAAAGGCGGCATGCGGGTTGGCCACTGCGGTCTGTTCCAGATACTCGTCCACCGATTGACGCCCCTTCTGATACTTGGCCTCTAGCTCAATGACCACCTTTATCCCATGGGGCCTGTCCCATTCCAGTTCCTGCTCCTTTACTATGACAGGCTCGTTCTTTTGCGTGTCCATCATAAGCTCGCAGTAGTAGGCGGGCTTACTGGGCTTGGTCCTGGAGGTGATGCTTACGGGGCGGCCCGTGGTGAGCTGTCCATACATCCCCGCCGCAGATATCCCTATACCCTGTTGTCCCCTGGCCATCTTAAGGCGGTGGAACTTGGAGCCGTAGAGGAGTTTGGCGAAGATGCGTGGTATCTGGTCTCTCACAATCCCTGGCCCGTTATCCTCTATGGTCACCCTGAAGCGGTCTTCATTTTCGGTGGGGTCTACCTTGACGACGATCTCAGGCAGTATCCTTGCCTCCTCGCAGGCGTCCAGGGAGTTATCCACCCCTTCCTTAACGCAGGTGAGTAAGGCCTTCTTGGGGTTATCAAAGCCCAGGAGGTGGCGGTTCTTGGTAAAGAATTCACTGACGGAGATTTCCCTCTGTTTCTGGGCCATCTCACGGGCTATGTCCCTGGTGGTTATCTCAAGTTGCTCTATCTTGTTACTCTTTACAGCAATCTGCTGGGGCATTAATATCTCTCCTTTGAAATAATGGGCAGACACATAGGTCTGCCCCTACGACCCGCAATTTGTTGGGGCATTAGTATCTCCTTTGTGGTAAGGGCACGGTTCGGTAGGGGCAATTCATGAATTGCCCCTACAGCGGAGGCCCCTACAAATACATGCCTGTCCTTATAAATACAATATGCATTATATTGCTAAGCCCCAGGATGTCAATAGGATAGATACTAAACTAGGGTGTAGGGAGTAGGGGGTAGGGTGTAGCAAGACAAAACCTTTATCTTTCTACTCCCTACTCCCCACCCCCTAGTCTAAAGACTTCTTTAATAGTCAGGTGTTCCCACCTGAGGGTCTTTCTGTGTCCAGTATCAAGTTCCATAATCACCCCGCCCGTGGTGGAGAGGTCTATAATCCTGCCTGTGTATTCCACCCCCTCTTCCTCCACCAGTGCCTTATGGCCGATTATTGGAGAGAGTTGTACCCAGCGCTCTTTTATACCCTTGTAATCGCCATCCTTAAGGCGTCTATACCACTTATCAAGGTGCTGGAGAACGGCCCTGGCCATAGCTATGCGGTCTACGGGCCGTCCAAGTTCAATGAGCAGGGAAGTAGCCGGATAGATGACCTCCTTTGGGAGTTCTTTTCTGGAGAGGTTCACGTTGAGTCCTATCCCTGCCAGGAAGTAAGCCCCTCTCCCTTTGGGGGTCTCTGCCTCCACCAGTATCCCGCAGGTCTTTTTGTCGTTTACCAGGACGTCGTTGGGCCACTTTATCAGGGCCTCAAGCCCCAGTTCATCCCGGATGGCCTCCGCCACTGCCACCGCTACCATGCCCGACAAGAGACGGACCCTCTCGTAGGGCATCTTAGGCCTGAGTATAATTGACACGAGGAGTCCTTTGTATTTGGGGCACAGCCAGCGGCGATTGACCCTTCCCCTACCCCTCCTCTGGAATTCAGCGAATACGCAGGCGCCCTCCCTTGCCCCCTTTTCTGCCATGGCCCTGGCAACGTCCATGGTGGAGTCTACCTCCTCGTAGGTGAGGATGTCGCGTCCGATAATGCTGGTTTGCGACCCCATCTGGATCTCGTCAGGTAGTAGCCTGTCAGGGACACCTCTCAGGCGGTAGCCGTAGCGGGGATGGTGCTCCAGGGAGTAGCCAGCCTGTTCCAGGTGCCTCAGTTCCAGCCTGATAGATTCCTCGCCCAATGCGGTACGGGTAGCCAGCCCCCGCAGGGAGACCCATCTATCCTGACATTCATGCAGTACATCAAGTGCGGTAACTCTGGGCATATACTTCCACCATACGCTAAGTTAGTGGTTTACAAGAGATTATAGCCATAGGTCTTGAAGGCCGTCAAGGGTTATAGCTGTCTATCAGGGAGTAGTGGGTAGGGAGTAGCAAGATTTTATCCTGCTATCCACTCCCCCCCCCACTCCCTAACCCCTAATTCAGGGGGTGGGGGGGGGCAAAGCCCCCTTACATCGCTTCAATTAGTTAG
>JASEHG010000135.1:0-1476 GCA_030018855.1 Candidatus Brocadiaceae bacterium | reverse complement strand
AAGGCCGTCAAGGGTGATAGCTGTCTATCAGGGAGTAGTGGGTAGGGAGTAGGGAATAGGGAATAAAAAACCTAAACTCCTAATTCAGGGAATGGTAAGGGGGCAAAGCCCCCTTACATCGCTTCAATTAGTTAGCTAAATTCTTAGGGGTAAGGATTCTTTTGTTGTTGACAAACCTGCTGCCATCTTGTTTTATACTGTGGCGTTTAATGTAGTCCGCCTGAGGCGGAACAGGGGATAGGTCATGACAATAAAGGGATACGTTGATTACAAACGTAGAGAATTCTGTAAGGACGTGAAGTGTCCTGTACAGTTGGAGCTGGACGCCCAGCAGGAGGGGTCTGAGGCGTATGAGCGGATAAGGAAGATATGCAAGACGGATTGTATACGTACCACGTATCAATTCCATCACTGGTTAATAGAGAGAGGCTATCTAATCGTTAAGCCCGCCCAGGGTGGGTCTGTCTGAGGTACGACCTGAGGAATGAGATAAAAGGAGGTATTGGAAGATGGATTGGGGAATGAAGAACCGCATGGCGCAGTTAATACAGCCCGATGGCCATTGCCTGTTCATGCCTATAGACCATGGATATTTTCAAGGCCCTACCAGCAAATTGGAAAGACCCTGGGAGACGGTCAAGCCGCTCCTGCCCTATTGCGATGCGGTCTTCTGCACCAGGGGGGTATTACGCTCGGTCATGGACCCTGCCAATACGAAACCCATCATCCTCAGGGTATCGGGCGGTACCAGCATGGTGGGTAAAGACCTGGCCAACGAGGGGATTACGACCTCTATAAAAGAGGCCGTACGGCTCAATGCGTCAGCTGTGGGCATGTCTGTCTTTATAGGCAGTGATTACGAACATCAGACGTTGCTGAATTTAGGTAGGCTGGTGGACGAGGCCGAGGATCACGGTATTCCAGTGATGGCAGTCACTGCAGTAGGCAGGGAGTTAGAGAAACGGGACGCCAGGTATCTTGGCCTGTGCTGCCGAATTGCGGCGGAACTGGGGGCGCGTGTAGTAAAGACCTACTGGTGCGAGAACTTTGAGAAGGTCACGAACGGATGTCCTGTCCCTGTAGTTATAGCTGGCGGCCCCAAAACGGATTCAGAGCTTGAGGTGTTGAAGTTCGTGCACGACGGTATGCAGAAGGGCGCCATAGGTGTGAATCTGGGTCGTAACATCTGGCAAAATCCACACCCGGTGGCCATGGCAAAGGCCATCTGGGCTATCATCCATGAGAACGCCACCGCCCAGGAGGCCCATGAGGTGTACAAAGAGATTAAGAGCGGGCGTAGGCCGGTAACTTCCGGGGTCTGATTAATCAGGCTACAGGATGCGTCCTGACGCACCCTACGGTACTAAGAGATATAATATTGATGGAATGTAGCGTGGGAGCTTGCCTCCCACGGTTTTTACCGTGCCAGGCGAGCTGGCACGCTACATAAGATGTAGTAGCGTACAAGCTGCTTCC
>JASEHG010000134.1 GCA_030018855.1 Candidatus Brocadiaceae bacterium | reverse complement strand
AAGAATAAAGAATACAGTAGTCAGAATTCAGAATACTAATCCGCCTGAGGCGAATGGATCTTTTTAGTCCATAGTCCCTGGTCTATAGTCTATAATCCATCACCTCTTACTGAATTCTGACTTCTGAATTCTTAATTCTAGTTCCTAATCCCTGGTCACTAGCCCCTGGCTTCGGGGGTGGTAAGTTTGCTCCGCCTAAGGTGCGGATTACCCATGTCCACATACTCCACATCCCCCACGCAAAATTAGATTGACAAACAACATGGATTGGTTATAATCTGGAGAATCTTATCAAGAGTGGCGGAGGGACTGGCCCAAAGAAGCCACAGCAACCGGTCTGTCAGCCTTAGGCGGATGGATGCAGGTGCTAACTCCTACAAGGTCCAGGCGAGCCCTGAGTGTAACGAAGGGAAGGAGCCTTGGGAGATAAGATGAGATGATGAGCCTCTTCTTATCCCAGGGAAGAGGCAGTTTTTTTAATGGCCCCCCTCCAGAATTTTTAATCCATTATCAAGGAGAAAGAGATGGGGTTCGTTAAGGGTTTGAAGTGCCGGGAGTGTGGAGAGGTCTACCCAAAGGAGCCTATCCACGTATGCAGTTTCTGTTTCGGCCCACTGGAGGTGGAATACGACTATGAAGCCATAAAGAAGTGTCTGACAAAGGAAGTCATTGCCTCCAGACCTAAAAACATGTGGAGGTACAAGGAACTCCTCCCCCTGGATGGAGAGCCCACCGTCGGTGTCCAGGTCGGGTTTACCCCCCTTATAAAGGCAGACAATCTGGCAAGGGTCCTGGGGGTGAAAGAGCTTTACATAAAGAATGACTCGGTAAACTACCCTACCTGGAGTTTCAAGGACCGTGTGGTCTCAGTGGCCCTATCAAAGTCTAAGGAATTTGGCTTCAAGACGGTGGCCTGCGCCACCACAGGTAACCTGGGCAACTCCGTGGCCGCCCAGGCCGCCCAGGCAGGACTTGAGAGTTATATCTTCATGCCAGCCAACATAGAGCAGGGTAAGATTATAGGCACCCTTATCTATGGTCCTAATGTCATTGGTATTAATGGCAATTATGACGGCGTCAATCGCCTGTGCTCCGAGATAGCAGGGAAGTACGGTTGGGCCTTCGCCAATATAAATATAAGGCCATTTTACGCCGAGGGGTCCAAGACCTTTGGTTATGAAATTCTGGAGCAACTGGGCTGGAAGGTCCCAAAGCATATTGTGGCGCCCATGGCAGGTGGCTCCCTCGTCCTGAAGATAGTCAAGGCAATCAAGGAGTTTGCCCTGCTTGGTTTCATAAAGGATTCCGACACCAAAATTTACGGGGCTCAGGCCTCGGGGAGCTCGCCCATCTCCACTGCGGTAAAAAGCGGATGGGATAACATCAAGCCCGTAAAACCCAACACCATTGCCCAGTCCATTGCTATTGGCAACCCCGCCGATGGCTACCATGCCATAAAGGCTATCAGGGCTAGTGGTGGCTGGGCCGAGGACGTTAGTGACGAAGAACTGGTAGTGGAGGGGATAAAACTCCTGGCCACTACCGAAGGCATCTTTACTGAGACGGCCGGGGGTGTTACTGTGGCCGTTACAAAGAAGCTGCTGGAACAGGAAAGGATCCCCAGGGACGAGTCCATAGTTATAAGCATTACCGGCATTGGGCTGAAGACCCAGGAGGCGGTGATAGGCAGACTCGTATCACCCAAGATAATCACTGCAAAGCTAGAGGACTTTGATGCCCTCATGGAGAGGGAAGGTAAGGCCGTTCCTGCCGGGGCAAAAAGGGCACAGAAGCGGAAGGATACCGTAGGTACAAAGTCATGAGCCTTTGTTGGGGCGGTAGCCCCGACAGACGGCAAAAAAGCGGCTTTGCCACTCCCAGGTAGGAATAAAGGATTAAAGGAGAGTTTACTATGCCAATTACCGTAAGGATACCAACACCCCTTAGGACCCTCACCAGTGGTGCAGAGGAGGTAGAGGCCTCTGGTTGTACCATTAAGGAGGTTATAAGTAATCTGGAGTCTAGCTACCCAGGTATTAAGAACCGCCTCTGCGATGAGAAGGGGCAGTTACGACGGTTTATAAACTTCTATGTCAATGATGAGGATATCCGCTTCCAGAAGAACCAGGACACCCCTGTCAAAGACGGTGACCAGATAAGTATAGTCCCGGCTATTGCGGGGGGGACAGGCGGTAGCCGCAGGCTTTAGCCTGCGTATAAGTATAGTTACGCCCATCGCAGGTGGAACAATGGGTGGTTGTCAAAGAGTGAGAAGCAGACACTACGCAGTGCTTACTGTCCGCTGCGTCTCTCGCAGGCTAAAGCCTGCGGCTACCTACAGCTCGCAAACTATTCCAGAATAGAGTCTTACACAAAGAACCCTCCTAAAAAAAACTGTTTACAAGCAGGCCAAAATCGGTTATATTGTCTCAATAGTGAGGAGGTTCTACGATGCTGATTCAGAAGAAGCTATTAAAAGAAATTGAGGCCCGCCTCTCCACAAGGAGAAACCGCCTCTTGAGGGAGATACATAGAAGGCTCCAGGAGTACAGGGACTCAGGAGGGTCCCGGCTACCTGACGTAATAGACATAGCCTCCAGCACTATCGGAGATGAACTTACCCTCCAGATGGCTGAGTGCGAGGTACAGGAACTCAGGCAGATTGAAGATGCCCTGGCGAGGATACATTCCGGCAGCTACGGTGTATGCAAGAACTGCGGGACGATGATTCCCAGGCATAGGTTAAAAGCCCTGCCTTTTGCTACCCTTTGCGTAAAATGCAAAGAGGAAGAGGAGGTGGAGTACAGGCTAGGTACAGGAGCAGGAAGGCTTGCCTATCTAGTAGAAGAGGAGCCCGAGGCCACCGAGGGAGAGGAAGAAGGGCCCAAAAGGGGTTCAACGTTCAGCTTGGAAGAGCTTGAACAGGAGCACTCCCCCAATTAGGGGCCATGACGCTTACTGAAAAGTTCCTCCAGTGCTGTAAATATTTCTCCCAGAAGACGGCTATCGTTGACGAAAAGGGGGCTATTTCCTATGGAGAGCTCCTTAAGATAGCGTCTGACCTGTCAGCAATTTTTCAGAAATTAGGGACATCTACCTCAGGCGGACCCCAGACCAAGGCAGGTCTATGCCTGCCCAATTCTAGGGAATTCGTGGCCAGCTACTTTGCCCTCCTCTTTAATGGCATAACCCCTGTCATAATTAACCCCCTATTTTCTCCTCTGCAGATAGCCTACGTTGTAAAGGACTCATCTATAGAGAGTATTATAACCAGTAGCTCATTTAAAGACCTTGTAGGTGGGGTAGTGAAGGAGTGCATATATCTGGACCAGATACCCCCCTTATCTGCGGTCTCCTCACCAGTACCACCAGCTCCGTTAAGAGAAGAGGATATTGCGGCCATCTTTTATACCTCCGGCACCAGTGCCAACCCCAAGGGGGTGATGCTCACCCATAAGAACGTACTGAGCAACCTTGAGGGCTGTTTCCTCCCGTTCGGCTTCAGTGATAGAGACATATTCCTGGGGGTTATACCCCTCTTCCACACCTTTGCCTTCACGGTCACACTGGTCATGCCCCTCCTCTTCGGGGCAAGGGTAGTGTACATTGGTCGCTTCTCAGGCCCCAGGGTGCTGGAGAATATAGAGAAAGAGAAGGTTACGTTCCTCCTTGCCATCCCCTCTATGTACAAGGCCATAGTCAGGACCGCACAGACCTCCACCTACGACCTCTCCAGCCTGAGGCTAGCCGTTACGGGTGGCGAGCCAGTACCTATGGAACTACTCAACGCCTTCCAGAAGATATTCTCCGTACCCCTCCTGGAGGGCTACGGTCTCACCGAGGCCTCTCCCATAGTCTCCGTGAACACCCCCGAATCCTATAAATACGGTACGGCAGGACGCCCCTTACCTAACGTGGAGGTGATGATAGTAGGGGAAGACGGCCACAGCCTACCCCCAGGAAAAGAGGGAGACATATGGGTCAGGGGTCCAAACATTATGAAGGGCTACCTGAACCTCCCGGAACTTACCCGGGAGACCATCACCCCGGAGGGCTGGCTAAAGACGGGCGACATAGGCAGGCTTGATGAGAAGGGTTTCCTCAAAATCACAGGCAGGAAGAAAGACCTCATCATTATAAGTGGCGAGAACGTCGCCCCTGCGGAGATAGAAGACATCATAAGCCGCCATTCCGGGGTCTTTGAGGTGGCGGTGATAGGCGTACCAGACAGACTCAGGGGAGAGGTACCCAAGGCCTACGTGGTGTGCCACAGTGATACTCCACTAAGCGAAGACGAACTCAGGGAATACTGCCACCAGCACCTCCCCCACTACAAGGTCCCCCGCCTCTTTGAATTCCGCAAGGAACTCCCCCACGGGCCTACGGGGAAGATACTGAAACGTGCGCTCTAACATCTCCCAGATTATTTAATTTTGCAATCTGTAATCTTAGATTCTGTCTGCTATCTAACTAACCCCTGACTTCTAACCCGGGCTCACCTTTTAGCAGACTTTTACCAGTGATATCTCAAATCTAATCTGCCGTAGGAATAGATTCCAATACCCATTCTGGGACGAGAGGCCGTATTAGACGTTTGCAACGTCCTGGTCGCAGAATTAAAGCTGGGTCTACCCTCCAGCGAGGAAGACGTCCTGGAGAGGCTCAAAAGCAGGAACGTGGTCTCAGACGTGATGTTCAGAAGATTGCGTGACATGAGGGCGTCGCGCAATGTCTTGGTGCATAGGTATGGAGACATTGAAGACAAAAAGGTGTTCTCCCACCTTAAAAATAACCTTAAAGACTTCACTAAATTTAAAGGAGAAATAGTAGAATTACTAAGGGGCAAGAAATAGATAATTGATTCAAAGAAGCCTCATAAATTCAAAAAGTTTCATTGTAGACCTAAACATCTGGTCAACCAAAATTCCGCAAGGAACTCCCCCACGGCCCAACGGGGAAGATACTCAAAAGGGCGCTTTAATGCCTCTACCCCTCAAGTTGTAGCTTGCACCTCTTCCTTTTCTATTTCCTTTATAATTTCTTCGTTGATGACTGTTGGTATAATTATTTTCCCTACACCTTTCATTAAATCCGACAGGAGTTGTTCTTTTTCTTCAATATCTTCCTTCTGAGAAAGCTGGAAAAATAATCCTAACGAAACTAAATAAATTCCAATTTTGAAAAGCCGCTTTACATGTTCAATATTTTTGTCCGTCAACTTTCGTTTTCTAATATAGTTATGCACAACATCAGCATCCATATTTATAGCAACGGCATCCACTAAATGTCTTTCCTCACTAGAGGGGAAAATCTTGCATATGTCATCTTCAGACCAATTATAGTCTTTATCCTCCCAAACAGGCGTGTCCATACCCTGTTTCCTCTCGCGATATACTTCTATAATTTTTGGGAGAGAATAGGTAGTACGAGTCTCTTTTTCTTGTTCTTTCGTTTTTCCAATTGGGTTATCTATTTTT
>JASEHG010000133.1 GCA_030018855.1 Candidatus Brocadiaceae bacterium | reverse complement strand
GGGCACGCTGCAGCGTGCCCCTACTCGTCCCCAGTTTAGGTCTCTGATAGGCGTCCAGGGAATTGGCCTCCAGTTCTTCCAGTATCTCTTTTGCCCTGGTCACTACCTCCTTCGGCACCCCGGCCAACCTGGCCACATGGATACCGTAGCTCTTGTCTGTACCCCCCTCCACAATCTTCCTCAGGAACACCACCTCCTCCCCCCACTCCCTCACGGCCACGTTGTAATTTTTTATCCCTGGGAATAACAGGGCCAATTCTGTGAGTTCGTGGTAATGGGTGGCAAAGAGGGTCCTGGCCCCGAGGTGTTTATATATGTACTCGGTCAAGGCCCAGGCGATGCTTAGCCCGTCAAAGGTGCTGGTGCCCCTGCCCACCTCGTCCAGTATGATAAGGCTCCTCCCTGTGGCGTTGTTCAGGATGTTGGCGGACTCCTGCATCTCTACCATAAAGGTACTCTGCCCCCTGGAGAGTTCGTCAGAGGCGCCCACCCTGGTAAAAATCCTGTCCACCACGCCCATCCTTGCCTCCCTGGCAGGGATAAAACTACCCATCTGGGCCATGAGTACCAGCAGGGCCACCTGCCTGATGTAAGTGCTCTTTCCGGCCATGTTGGGCCCTGTGATGACCATCACCCGGTTAACCTCCCCATCTATGTCAATACTATTAGGGACGAACTTCCCCCTGCCCAGGGTCTTTTCCAGTACAGGATGTCTACCCTCTGTAATATAGAGTTTGCAGTCTTCAGTTATCTCAGGTCTCGTGTAATTGTTCTCTACCGCCACCTGGGCCAGGGAGACCAGGACGTCCAGTTCAGCCACCGCATCTGCCACCTCCTGGAGCCTGGCGGTATGAGAGGCCACCTTTTTCCTCATCTCTTCAAAAAGCTCGTACTCCAACCCCTTGGCCCGCTCCTCTGCGGTAAGCACCCTGGATTCGTATTCCTTCAACTCAGGGGTTATGTAACGCTCTGCATTCTTCAGGGTCTGACGGCGTACGTAGCCCTGCGGTATGCGTTCCTTGTGGGTGTTGGTTACCTCTATGTAATAGCCAAAGACCTTGTTGTAGCCCACCTTGAGGGAGGATATGCCGGTACGGCGTATCTCCTCAGCCTGAAAATTAGCCAGCCAGGACTTCCCGTTTCGCCCTATGTTACGCAACTCATCTAACTCTGCATGATAGCCCTCCCTGATTAGCCCGCCCTCCTTCAATCCCGGCGGGGGGTCAGCCACCAGTGCCGTACTGATGAGTCCTCTCACCTCTTCCAGTGTGTCTAACCTCTCTCCCAGGCCCTTCAGTATAGTAGGGGCGGGTCTTGCACCTGCACCATTATCCTGGACAACTGCCCGCCCAAAAGGTTTGTCCTGAGCGGAGTGGAGAGAAAGCGGATTTTCAGCAAGGGCCTCCTTCAGCCTCCCCACCTGTTCCAGGGAGTCCTTCAGGGCCACGAGTTCCCTGGCATTGGACCTCCCGGCGCTCACCCTTGTAGAAATCCTCTCCATGTCCGCCATATTTTTCAGGTAAGAACGGAGTGAAGTCCTCAGTCCTTGCTGGGAAGACAACCCCTGTACTCCCTCCTGTCTGTGATTTATCTCCGTTGGGTCTAAGAGCGGAGAGAGTATCCACTGCCTCATGAGTCTTGCACCCATGGGTGTAAGGGTCAGGTCCAGTACGCCCAGTAGAGAGCCCTCGCTCTCCCTGGTCCTGATAGTCTCAAGGAGTTCTAATCCCCTCTGGGTGGTGGCGTCTATCAAGAGGCAGTTATTGATGCCGTGTCTCTTGAGTTTACAGATGTGGGAGAGGGACTCCCTGTGCGTCTCCCTCAGGTAGAGTAGCACCGCCCCCGCCGCCCCCAGGGCGTGTTCCATATCCTGACAGCCAAAGCCCTCAAGGTTCGCAACCCTGAAGTGTTCCAGTAATGCCTGGTAGGCAGTGTCCCTGGAGAATTCCCAGGGGGGCCTTGGGGTAACCATGCTCCCCAGGGTTGCCTTCAGTTCTTCCAGGAGGACGCCCTCCCCCGCAACGGCATCTTCGGGCAGGAGGCATTCGGCGGGCCTGAGTCTATAGAGTTCATCCATAAGGCCCGTCCTGGACGTCTCCTCCACCTCAAACCTCCCCGTAGACAGCTCCACCCATGCCAGGCCCACCGTATCTCTACGGGGCAGTATCCCGACCAGGTAGTTGTTGACCCTCTCTTCCAGGAGGTTCTCGTCGGTGAGTGTGCCAGGGGTGAGGACCCTGACTATGTCCCTCTCCACCACCCCCTTGGCCTCTTTGGGGTCTTCTATCTGTTCGCAGATGGCCACCTTATAACCTGCCTTTATCAATTTATTGATATAGGCGCTGGCGGCGTGATGGGGCACCCCAGCCATAGGCACGGCCTTATCCCCCTTGGCGCGGCTGGTGAGGGTGATGCCCAGCACCCTGGAGGCCGTCTTTGCATCCTCGTAGAACATCTCATAGAAATCCCCCAGCCTGAAGAAGAGGAGGCAGTCCCTATGCCTCTCCTTAATGGCCCTGTACTGCTGCATCATGGGGGTGAGTTCGGTCATGCTACGAACGTGTAGGGGCGTATTGCAATACGCCCCTACTGATACGTGGTCTAAGAGAAAAATAATATAGATGGCTGGGGCATTTACAATCTGAGGCACCAAAACCCTTCATTATTATCCTTGCCCCCTCAAGCCCTGCTATCTTCTGGCTCAACCTGCACTCCCACTCCTTAGACGCCTTAAAGACGTGTATAGAGAGGATTTTAGCATGGGGCAGGAGGTAGTCAATATGCCAGTGGGGTGGCGAGGGCCACTCCCATCTAGCACTGCCTGGCGTCTTATTCGTAGGGGCACGTTGCAACGTGCCCCTACTTTTAGCATTTCTGAAATGTCTTGCCAGCCTTTGAGATAGGTTCTTCTGGGCACTGCCTGCGTAGACGTAAAAACCTTTGGGGAAGGAGGCCCTCCCAAGTTTGCCTACCTCTATTTTGAATCCTTTAGTTGGCCCGTTATGGTGTAGCGTCGGAGCTTGTCTCCGACGTTTTCTGCGTGCCAGACAAGCTGGCACGCTACATACCAAGATGTATATTCCGCTATTAAATTTCAGCTTATCCCCAAGGCTTTTTCTCCCTATTTATTGATGAATTGAATTTAACTAATGCTTCCCAATTTATCTTACCATCTGTGCAAAAGTTTTTACCGAACTCAAACGTAAACTTGTTAATCAATTTTGGATAAGCCTCTAAGAATTCCTCATTCTTTTCTTTGGCTTTATGTCCAAGGGGTTCAATGAGTTGAACGTACAAATCCGAGTTTCCTGAAATAAACTCCCAAAATCTTTGACCACAATATTTAAGATAATCTCCTTTATCAGATTTGTTATTTCTACCATAACAGCACCCACTTACAGCAACAATATTTGTTTGAGAAATATTTGTCCCTAAAATCCTTTTAGCCTTTTTGAAATTTTCAACCATCTCTCTGACCTGACCGCTGTTACCCCAATTTGGTCCGGATTTAATTGAAACGATATACCTGATACGGTCCCTTTCAAATTCTAAATCAATTCCTTCTGCTGATGATTTTTTGCCATCAAACACCTGTTTACATATAAAAATCGCCAGCCCTTCTAGAAAGTCTCCGAATATAGTCTCTTCCCGAGATGATAGATGAGCGTCAAGTAGGGTTTTGACCAAATCCTGTGCAGTGAGGATGTTTTTGGCTTTAAAAAGATACGGGTTCTTTCGCGCTAAAATCTGACTAAGTTTTAATGTTTCAAGATTTTGTAGTCGCTTTTCGTGAAAGTCCCCTATGTGTCTTTCTACATAACTTTGCACTTCTTTTATTTTTATGGGTTTCATATTTCTCCTGTTCTTCATACAGCAGATATTCTACCGGATTAAATTCAGATTTCACCATCTTGTAATATTCAGGTACAATTTCAATGCCTACTGAATTTCTATGCATTCTTTTGGCAACTCTGATAGTTGTACCAGAACCCATGAACGGGTCTAAAATCCAATCATTTTCTTTTGTAAACAGTTTCATAAACCACTCTGGCAAGGCCTCTGGAAAGACTGCACTATGATTTTTATTGTTACACTCCGTTGATAAGTGAAGCACATTCGTCGGATAAACATGCTGCCTGCTTAACCAGTTAGAAACGTTTTTACCAAAACCGCTGCCGCTTTTAGAATTATCCCTTACTTTATCTATTTCACTTAATCTTTTTAGCCTATCCACTGCCCAGTCACCAATTGGCACCATTACTTCTTCCTGATACATCTTAAATTTTCTGGTTTTATTGAATTGCAAAAGTCTTTCCCATGCGTCACGAAAACGATTGGGCCACTTGCCAGGATAACAATTTCTCTTATGCCAGATAAATTCTTCTGTCCAGAGCCACCCCCGTTTTCGTAAGGCCAAAATTAACTCTAGAACGTAGACATGTCTTTCACCACTTTCAGCCTTTTCTTTAATATTCAAAATGAAAGTGCCATCAGGTTTAAGGACCCTCAAGAGTTGTTCACCAATGGGCAAAAACCATTCAACGTAATCTTCAGGCTTGATGCCACCATAGGTTTTTATTCTACGGTCAGCATAAGGTGGTGAGGTGAAGATTAAATCAATTGAATTATCATCAATTGTTTTTAGAACATCTTTACAATCACCTTGAATGATTTTTGTTTTAATCTCTTTCATATTGTTTTTATTTCACTACAATCAAAAGCTTCATTCACAGTACACTCGATATTTTCAATCAGGAACTTTTCTTTTTCTCTGTTTTCTACAGTTGAAATATCCTGAATGTCGTTTGTGTAAAACTCACATGCTCTTCGTGCTTGTTCTTTTGTTTTAGTATTAACTGTTACCAGATAGCTTTTAGTAAGTACAACCTGATATGTTTTCATAATTCATCCTTTCTTGAAATTGTGAATATGGTTATCAAGCTCGTAGGGTGCGTGGTAACGCACCACCTATTATTCATTCCCTCGTCTTTCCACCTTCGCTATATACACACGAGAGCTCTGGAAAACCCACCCAGCTTTGGGTCGGGAGACCCAAAGCTACCCTCTAACCTCCTTTAAGTATTCTGAGAGAGGTTTTCCTGGAAACTCATTGGGTAGCTCCTTTTTCCCTCTCTTTCTTACTGGAGGTCTAATCAGCTCTAGCTTTATCGCCTCATTAAGCTTTTGACTAGCCTTTTGTTCTACTTTCACTTGTAACCCCTCCTCTCTCCTCAAGCTAATAAGCTAAACGGTAGTATGCTCCTCACCCCCTCCAAGGCCTGTCCTTGAGCTAAGCGAAGGAATGGCCGTCTTCTTCCTCTTTACTACCAGTAATTCCTGTGCCTTGTCAGGGTCAAGGGGGGCGGAGTCAATAACCCTTTCCTCCCCATTGAGCTTAACTGTAACCCTGGCGCTGGGGAGTGTCTTGGCCTTACTGGAGCGGACCACCAGCCCTGCCACAAGGCAGAGGTTTTCCTCCGTCAGGTTGCCCCTTACGAGGCACAACGGGCC
>JASEHG010000132.1 GCA_030018855.1 Candidatus Brocadiaceae bacterium | reverse complement strand
CCTCAGGCAGATTGGTAGTCCCGCCACTTCCTATGACCATCAGTCCAGGACAATGGTTATCCATGAGGCATTTCCCAGAAGGCGTATGGCATCCAAATACCTCAGGACATTCCTTCCCCCCAATCTCCTGCCACCTCCACCCAGTAATCTCCTCAAAGGCCGGATTTAAGAGGACAATCCGACGTGCCCTATCCTGGACCATCAGCCCCACCCCCGCGTTCTGCAACACGGCCTGTAACAGTTGCAGGGAGTGGCCCTGCCACCTTTTATCCCAAGGCTTTGACATGGTATTACTTAAAAAATTATACCCCACTTCCTTGAAGATATACAACAAAAAGAGTAGTGGGGGCGACTCCGCCTCAGGCGGACGGGTCGCCCCTACACCACTGGGCTCCTGACACAAGTATTCCACCCTTGAAATAAAGTAGTAGAGGTGTTATATTCTGCTAGGGTTTGTCCGTTCCTGGGTACCAGAGACATTTAATGCGCCCGTAGCTCAGCAGGATAGAGCGACGGTTTCCTAAACCGTAGGTCAGAGGTTCAAATCCTCTCGGGCGTACCACCTTTTAAAGTTCAAAAGAAAGACAAAAGGCTTAACAGTTACCCATCTCTACATACTCCACGCCCCTACCAGGTTTTTCATTTGACTGTAACCTGAG
Organism: Candidatus Brocadiaceae bacterium; assembly: GCA_030018855.1. Lineage (GTDB taxonomy): Bacteria > Planctomycetota > Brocadiia > Brocadiales > Bathyanammoxibiaceae > 2-12-FULL-52-36. The sequence continues at coordinate 4,859 of JASEHG010000132.1, read as the reverse complement.
ATACCAGTATTATTTCCCTACCTAAAAGAAGCCTGTACCGAGGCTTGCCAATGAAATAAAACTGGGATACCTAAAAGAAGGATATTAAAGATAGTAAGGAGAAGAAATGGCACGCAAGAAGACTCACGAACACGAACCAGAGGGTGGTTCTCAAGAGCCTAAACTAGAGGGAAGTTTCCATGAACACATGGCAGAAGCTAGTTCTCATTCACACGGACACACGGCAGAATGTGGCGGTCTGCTTTCTGGGAGGCTGACCCTGGGACTGCTGGTGGCCCTCTCCCTGGGTTTTGGTGTGGTCATGGCAAAGAAATATATGGCCCTGGAGGCTAAGGCCGGGGCAGGAGTAATAACGCCGGGGGCGGCCCCCGCAAAAGACCCTGAGGTGGAGAAGGCACTCCTGGAGCTGGGCAAGAAGCTGGGTGCTATCAAGTCGGAACTGGACGAGTTGGAGCCGGTGTTAAAGAAACTGGGCGTAAAGGTAGAGAAACCAGCCGGCTCTCACGAGCACCACTAACATGCCTGAAGCGGCAAAGCCCCTTCGTAATCCCAAAGATTAAGACCTCAGTTTGAGGGAGGGTTGAGGGATAAAGCCCCTAAAAGACCCATTTTATTATGTTTCGTAGGCCCGTCACCGTGGGCAAGGCCATTGCAATCTCTCAAACAGGGAGGCAGACATGGCACCAATACTTATCAGTGTAGGGATTTTCTTTGGTATAGCCTTCACGTTCGTTGGAATAGGGATATACCTATATAATAGACTGGTCAGCCTCAGAAACACCGTAAAGTCCTCGTGGTCAGACATAGACGTTCAACTCAAAAAGAGGTATGACCTGGTGCCAAACCTCATTGAGACCGTCAAGGGCTATGCCGCACACGAAAAATCCCTCTTTGAGAAAGTAACTGAGGCAAGGTCAATGGCAATAGGGGCCTCATCTCCTGCCAAGAAGGCACAGGCTGAGGATATGTTCAGGGAGACACTGAAGAGTCTGTTTGCCGTTGCGGAGGCCTATCCTGATTTGAAGGCAAACGCCAATTTCATGCAACTCCAATCTCAGTTAAAGGACCTGGAAGACAACATAGAATATGCAAGAAGGTATTACAATGCCGTTGTCCGTGACTATAACATCCTTACAGAGTCAGTACCATCCAACCTAATTGCCCCGCTGTTCAGGTTTGGAAAAGAAGAGTTCTTCGGACTGGAGGCACCAGAATTGGAAAGAAAGCCTGTAAGGGTGAGCTTCCGCAAAACAGGGGGTGTAGAAGAAGGATAACAAACCAGATGGAGGGGCTTAAATGGCATACTCCGCTTGCAGAGACCTTTGCAAGATAGGCCTAATCGCATCTCTCGTCCTGATCGCCTTCACCTCCCCCGTCCTTGCACAGGACTTCACTATCAACAAATTCCACTCCACCATAGCCATCAATGAAGATGCCTCCTTTATAGTTGAAGAAACCATAGCCGTAGAGTTCCACAGGCCGAGGCATGGGATTTATAGAGAGGTCCCTTTCAAATACGTAAATGAGCTTGGAAAGACCACAAAGACACCAACAAAGGTGCTGTCCGTAACCGATGGGACAGGAAAAAATCTGAAACATACGGACAGCAAGAGGGGCAACGTCCTAAACATAAGGGTTGGTGATGCGAAGAAGTACGTTAATGGGCGTAAGACCTATGTGATTACCTATAAAGTTGAGAATGCAATATTGTTCTTTGATACCCACGATGAGCTCTACTGGAACGTTACAGGCAATTACTGGAAGTCTCCCATAATGGAGGCCTCGGCAGATGTTACTCTGGTAACAAATAGCAAGAGCGAGAGCTCCGGGACAACGTGCTATACAGGTGTCTACGGCTCAAATAAATCTGAATGCGGCTTCAAGCCATACGAAAATGGCAGTACGTTCTTCACGACCAGAACCCTCAATCCAGGCGAGGGCCTCACCATAGCGTTCGGATGGGACAAGGGACTCGTAACTCCTCCATCCGGGTGGAAGAGGTTTGTCTGGACAGTAGACGTAAAAGAGAACTGGGTCTTTTTGCTCCCGTTCGTTTCACTAATAACCATGATAAATCTATGGAACGCTAAGGGAAGAGACCCGAAAGTAAGGAGGTCTATCGCAGTTATGTACGAACCTCCTAAGCACAGAGACGGCCCACTTACACCCGCAGAGGTAGGTGCCCTCATTGATGAAAAACTCCATCCAAGGGACATCTCAGCCACTATTGTCGGGCTTGCCGTTAAGGGATACATAAAGATTGAGGAAACAAGAATAGAGGGACTAATCTGGGACTCCAATGATTACCATCTCTCCAAGACTAAAGAACCCGATAAGGCCCTCAATTCCTTTGAGATAGAGCTTATGGAAAAGATATTCCCGCATACTTCCACAAGCATATTTGTCTCTGATATGAAAAATAAATTCTATAAGAATTTAAAACCATTGAACGATACCCTCTATGAAGAACTTGTGCTAAAGGGATATTTTAGTAGAGACCCTCAGAAGACAAGGTATCTATACGCAATTATAGGGGGAATAATTGCAGTGGTGTTCCCTTTTGCACTCATATTCCTCCAACCCTATTCCACAGGAAAAAGCATATTCGCAGGAGTAGTATCAGGGCTGATTGTGATTGCATTCTCAAGGGTAATGCCTGCAAAGACAAGGGACGGCGTCTCCGCATACAAGGACATCCTGGGTTTTCAGGAATTTCTGAACCGCGCAGAAAAAGACAGGCTTGAAAGGCTGGGGGACAAAGACCTTTTTTCTAAATTCTTGCCGTATGCCATAGCACTGGACGTCGTAGAGAATTGGGCAAAGGCATTTGAAGGGATTTACCAGGAATCGCCCGAATGGTATAAGTCGTCTGAAGGATTTGGAACCTTCCACCCCCACAGTTTTTCTCGTTCCATAGGTTCGGCCACCTCAAGCCTTGCCTCTGCAATGTTCTCTACGCCCAGGGGGAGCGGTGGGAGGGGATTCGGAGGCGGTGGGGGGGGACGCTCTGGCGGTGGGTTTGGAGGCGGAGGCGGAGGAAGCTGGTAAACAACTGGACAATTATAGAGGACTCATCTGGCATATATCATCTCTCCCCCTCTGGCGTATTCGGCAATAACGGACTCCCCTGGGTTATGGCCATGGGTCCTATCCTTCCTTAGCCACAAACTATTTTTCCGTCTCTGGCAAGGTCAGCAACGAGAGATGTCTCACTTTCAAACTCCTCTGGCGTTACGGTGATAATATCAAGGGGTATCATAAATTTTCTGATTGTCATAATCTCAGCCTCTTTGGTAAGCCTTGCCCGTTCAAAGATATCCTTATCCTTAAAATCCTTTGACACGATAACCATATCTATATCACTTTCCTCTACCGCTCGCCCTTTAACCTGCGAGCCAAATAGTATGATTTTTGAGATATTTATCCCGCTTTCCCTTAAACACATTTCAAAATATCTTGCCGCCTCTATAACTGTGCCTTTAGCCATTTCAACACCTCTCTACTCTGTTCAAGTAACCCCTTTGTTCTTTCCTTATTATAATCTTTCTGCATCCTCTCCAGGTCGTCAGGATACCGTGTAGGAACACTTACCCTGTTAAGGGCAAAAATAGAATCGTATAAATCCCCTGGAGGCTGTAGACGTATTTTTTCAACCAGATATACAAGATTATGTATTTTTGGTGGAGTTTCATCAAGTCTTTTTTGATACAGCCCTTTCAATGCCTTCTCTATAGACAGGTGGCACATAAAGACTGCATAGAAATACCTTCCACCATTGAACATAAATTCTGCGGTGTCCATGTCATAATCGGCCTGTTTAAGCCATTCTTGAGGCCCTTTACCCACTGGTATCTTCCCTTCCTGCCTGACGTTCTTTAAATAAATGCCGGCTTTGCTTATTAACCTATAAAGGATATACAATCTTTGTCAAGGGGGAAAACATTAAAATAAAATCCTGTTCATCCTGTCAATTTGCTTAGAATAGTTATGTGGTTATAATGTTTATTAGCCTCATGGCTATTACTGGGCTGCTCAGGAGGTACGTATAATATCTTGAACATCATCTCAGCCAGCCGTCGGACGGATATACCTGCCTTTTACTCAGGGTGGTTCATGAACCGGGTGAGGGAGGGGAGGGTAAGGTACGCCAACCCCTTCAGCGGACAGGAGTATGAGGTCTCCCTCCGGCCCGAGGACGTGCATTCGATCGTCTTCTGGTCCAAGAACCCCCAGCCTCTGGAGCCCTACCTACCCCGACTTGGGGCCATGGGGTATGAATTTATCTTCCATTTCACAATAACCGGTCTGCCCAGGCCCTTTGAAGGTCTAGTCATCCCCTGGGAAGAGGCCGTCTTATCCTTCCGCAGGCTCTCTGACCGCTACGGGCCGAAGAGGGTGCTGTGGAGGTTTGACCCCATTATCCTTTCAGACATCACGGGGCCAGACTACTTCAAAAAGAGCTTTGATAACCTGGCAAGGAGGTTGGAGGGGGCAACAGAGAGGTGCTACTTTAGCTTCGTCTACCTCTACCCGAAGGTACGCCGTAATCTCCAGAGGGCTTCAGAAAGTAGGGGCAGGTTTGAAACCCGCCCCTACTACGACCCATCGTATCCAGAGAGGCTGTCTTTAGTAAAAGAGATGGCGGAGATTGCCGGTTCTCACGGCATAACGTTGTATACCTGCTGTGACGAGGCCCTGGCCCTGAACCAGAATGGTTCAGCATTGGGGGCAGGGCCCCAATGCTATAGCCCTGGTGCTCCGCCACCAGGGCTGGCCGTAGGGGGAGTCAGGCCGGCCCAATGCGTGGACGGCGAACTCCTCTACGAGCTCTTCCCAAACAAACCCAGGCAGACGAAGAT
>JASEHG010000131.1 GCA_030018855.1 Candidatus Brocadiaceae bacterium | reverse complement strand
CTACAGAATTTACCCTGTAGGTCAGCAGGAGGCTAGCCTTTTCATGACATCAGATGGTGCGTTCCACGCACCCTACAGAACTACAAAACTGAGAAAGGCAGAAAAGCTTTATTGTCACCCTGAGCGTAGCGAAGGGTCTATGTTTTATCGCCTTGCTCAGATAAATGGTGCGTTATATACACCCTACAAAAGAGATTCTTCGCTCCGCTCAGAATGACGTCTCGTAATTAAATATACGGCGTCATCCCCCTCGCCTCCTGTGTCAGCTCATGAATCTCCTGGAAGAGGGCCTCTTCTGCCCCTGAGAGGATCTTTCCCCTGCGGGACATGGTCCTCCTTGCCACTTCAAGGGCATTGTCCAGATGATACGTCTGTATCCTCTCGGCACACCAGGAAAAAGAGGGGACGAATCTGGGTACAGGATAACGGCCTATGACGTTACAGCTGAACCCTACGATTCCCCCGGCCGAAAAGCTGGAGTTAATCCCTACCTTGGTGTGGTCTCCTATGGCCACTCCCAAAAAGGTCTCTCCACTGTCTATCATCCTGTCTCCGAATTGTACACGGATGTTGCCGTAGGTATTCTTGAGATTACTGTTGGTGGTGCCTGCCCCCAGGTTCACCCATGAGCCTATGTAAGAATCCCCCAGGAAGCCGTCATGTTGTTTATTGCTGTAGCTATGCAATATGGAGTTGGAAATCTCCCCTCCCACCTTGCAATACTCTCCGACGCTTGAACCCTCCCTGAGCCGCGTAGAGGGACGCACGATGGCCCCTTTCCCTATATAGGCCGGACCTACAATAGTGGTGTTGGGCTGTATCAAAACCTCTTCCGCTATGAATATAGGGCCATCCTCTGCATCCAGTACACAACCAGGCTTTATCCTTGAGTCACTACCTGTGAAGATATTACCGGCGTTTAAGAGTGATACCCCCTCGTAAACCCTCCCATTTATACCCCTGCAGGGGCGGGGTAACCCTGTCCCTACTCTTTGCCAATCCTTTTTTGTCTCCTCTTTATTGTGCTTAATAATATCCCAGAAATAATTTATTAGGGCAGGGCTGACCTCTTTTCTGGGAAGTCCCTCCAGTTTCTCTAGTGCCTTGTCTTCAAGGAAATCTCCTGGCAATAGTTCCCTGTTCCGCTCCTTTCCAACGCGTGCATACACCAGGGTATTGCCAGAGAGACCGATTTCTTCAGGCCCTTCCAGGGGGATTTGCTCGCACTCCAGTAACCTCCCATTGACAAAGAGATAGCCCTCCGCCCCGGTATCAAGGGTGTTTATACGTTGCTTGCTAATTTCTTTTAATACGTCAGCAAGATAGTCCCTGCAGAACAGACTTACACTGGTCCCAGGGTACTGGTGGAGTATCTTCTCCTCCAGGCTCAGTATGCCGCAACGGAGGTGGTAGACAGGCCGTGTGTAGACCAGGGGCAGGAGTCCACTGTAGCCGCTATCTTCAAATATGCAGATTCCGTTCATTGAAATAAGATGCTCTGGCTTCAAAAAAAGCGAGATGCTTCGCTTCGCTCAGCATGACAGGGCATACAATTGTCATTCTGAGTCCGCCAAAGGCGGACGAAGAATCTAGCACCACTTTTGCAAAGGTCTCTAACTTGTACTTTTAGATGAGAAATTATTGATTATCTTCCTCATCTCTTCCTCTGCCTTCTTGAGGCCGTTCTGTCCAATTATCATTAACATCGTGGGCGAGGATAGGAGCTCAAAGACCTGCCGTCTCTTCCCCTCCTCCTTTACCGAAGAGATAACCAGGGGGCGGAGTTTAGAGAGTAGCCGGGTGAGTTCAGAATATTCAGGGCCAAATAAGTCCTCCAGCTCCTGGCGTATCCTCTTGGCCAGGGCAGGGCTGGCACCACCGGTAGATATGCTTATCTGTAGTTCTCCCCTATTGACTACGGAGGGGACAATAAAGTTGCAGAGTCCGGGCTGGTCTACCACGTTTACCAGCAGGCCGTGGCGCTGGGCATCCTCCCAGACCTTCTGATTGACCTCCTTATCATCGGTAGCGGCAATGACTAGGGAGGCCCCTGCCAGGCATTCCCCACTGTATTTCTGCCTCAGGAGGGTAACGCCTCTTTCGGACCTGAACTCTTTATAGAACTTCGGGGCTATCACAACCACCTCTGCCCCTACCTCTTTAAGACCCAGTGCCTTCCTGTAGGCCACCTCACCCCCGCCTACCACTACGCATCTTTTTCCTTTTACGTCCAGGTATATGGGATAGTATCCAGGCATAGGGTTTAGCCTTTTAACAAGTGAATAAAATCCTCTTTTGTTATGCCAGCTTGCCCTAGTATGGCATGTAGTGTTCCCTTCGGGATGTCCTTCCTCTTGGGTATAATCACCAGTCGCTTCTTTCCGCCTTCTACGACCTTATAAAGGGCAGTGTGGCTACCCTTGCCTCTTTTGGGGGCGTAAGTGAATCCAGCAAGGAGCAAGGCATTAATAATCTCTTTGGAAGAAACTGAGGGCAGTTTCCCTGTCAAAGAGCTACCTCAAAAGAGGTGGTAAGCCTCCCGGAGGCCGTAAGGGCTTCCTCTACTTCGTCAAGCATCCCTAACGTTTTAGCGTTTTCCAGATATAGTCCTACGGCCTCTTTAAGATTTTCCAGGGCCTCTTCTGCACTATCTCCACAGCTTGCCACTCCAAGCTCAGGACACTTAGAAACATAGCCTTCTTTTTCTTTCCAGATTACGGCTGTAAGTTTATAGGTCTTCAATGCACTTGCACCTCCTCAAACTTTTCACAAGAGACAAGGTCCTCGTAGCCCTCCCTCCTGCGGATTACCTGGAAGGTCTTGTCCCTGACCATGACCTCGCAGGGCCTGGGGCGGGAGTTATAGTTGGAGCTCATGGTGAAACCGTAGGCCCCGGCACTGAATATTGAGAGCAGTTCGCCCTGCTTAATCTTCGGGATGAACCTGTCCCTGGCAAAGAAATCACTGCTCTCACAGACGGGGCCTACTATGTCTACCTTTACGAGACCTTTTCTGGGCGGGTTATTCTGGGTAAGAACCTCCGGCATAGCCACCCTGGGGTTAACGGGCCATATCCTGTGGAAGGCGTCGTAGAGGGTAGGCCTGATGAGGTCGCTCATGGCCGCATCACAGATGACGAACCTCTTGCCGAAGCTTGATTCCTTGTCATAGAGTACCCTCGTCACCAGTATCCCTGCGTTACCCACTATGAAACGGCCCGGTTCAAGTATGGGCTTCAGGCCCATAGCCCGCACGGGCGGTAGTATCTCTCTGGCGTAATCGGCTGGACTACAGACTGCCTCTCCGGTGTACGATATGCAGTAGCCACCACCAATGTTGACGTATTCAATCGGGAGGGAGTGCTTGCGGCACAGGGGCAGAAAACCCTTTACCTTCTCCAGTGCCTTTACGTAGGGTTCCGGACTCATAATGGGGGACCCCAGGTGTACGTGGAGACCGCATATCTGGAGTGAGTCGTATCTCTTTGCCCCCTTAACAATCTTCTCTGCCATCCCCAGGTCAATACCAAATTTGTTTTCTTTTTTGCCAGTGGTAGTCCTGGCATGGGTCTTCGGGTCAACGTCCGGGTTGAGCCGCAGGGCCACCCGGGCCGTGGTCTTTTTGTCACGGGCTACGGTGTTTATGGATTCCAGTTCGGCCTGGGATTCTACGTTGAACATGAGGATGTTGCTGTCCAGTGCGTATTTTATCTCCTGCGGGTTCTTACCTACGCCGGCAAAGATTATCTTCCTGGGGTCTGCCCCTGACTGGAGGGCACGGTACAGTTCTCCCCCTGAGACTACGTCAAAACCCGAACCCTCCAGGGCCAGGAGGTGGAGGAGGGAGAGGTTAGAATTAGATTTAACCGAGAAGCAGATGAGGGGAGAAACCCCGGCGAAGGCGTTCCGTATCTCCCTATAATTACCCAGGACGGCCCTCTCGCTGTAGATATAAGCAGGGCTCCCAACCGACGCTACTATATCGTCAACCTTTACGTCTTCACAGTAAAGGGTGCCTTTACGGAAGGCGAAGCCCGTGTCCTGGCCTTCGGCAGGGGCGGCCTTGCCACCTCTTACGCCTTTTTTGATTCCCATAATCTGTTCCACCACCACTCCACCCTGCCCCTTACGGCCAAGGGAGAGGTGGATGAAGTACCCTTGTAATGTTTGATGCAGTTTTCCACCCCAAGGAAATCGTATACCCCTTTATCTATGAGGGGAGACGACTGCCTCAATTCGTCCAGGCTGAATTCCTTGAGGGTTTTACCCTCCTGGACGGCCCTCCTTACTAATTTGCCCACTACCTCATGGGCCTGACGGAAGGGGAGACCCTTCGTGACGAGATATTCTGCCAGGACCGTGGCGTCCAGGTAGCCCTTCCTACAGGCCAGGGCTATGTCTTCGGGTTTAAAGGTAGTCCCGTTTACCACCTTTTTTAAGAGGGACAGAGAGGCCTTGACGGTAGAGGCTATATCAAAGACTGCTACCTTGTCCTCCTGCATGTCCCGGTTATAAGAGAGGGGCAGGGCCTTCATGAGGCTAAAGAGGAAGAAGAGGTTGCCGTAAATCCTGGCACACTTGGCCCTGAGTAGTTCCAGTACATCCGGGTTACGCTTCTGGGGCATAATACTGGAACCCGTACACAGTGACTCATCTAGCTCTATGAAGTTGAATTCGGGGCTAATCCACAAGATCCATTCCTCGGCCATCCTGGAGAGGTGCATGGAGAGGATAGCCATATTAGAGGCAAACTCCAGGCAGAAATCCCTGTCACTGACGGCATCAATGCTGTTGGTGCAGACCTGGGAGAACCCGAGGAGTCGTGCGGTCGTCTCCGGGTCTATGGGCAACGTCGTCCCGGCCAGGGCACAGGCCCCCAATGGGGAACGGTTTACCCTTGTCATGGAATCCGCCAGCCTCTCCTTGTCCCTCTCCAGCATCTCTACATAGGCAAGGAGGTGATGGGCCAGCAGGACTGGTTGGGCATGCTGGAGGTGGGTAAAGCCAGGGAAGACGAGGTCAAGGTGGGCACGAGCCTTTTGTGCCAGTTCTAGCTGTACCCCTTCTATCAGCGTAGATACCTGAGTAATGGTCTCCCTTGTCCATAGTCTAAGGTCAAGGGCCACCTGGTCGTTACGGCTCCGGGCGGTATGTAGTTTCCTCCCTGCCTCACCGGCCTTCCTGATAAGGGCAACTTCAATGTTCATGTGGATGTCTTCCAATCCCTTTTTGAAGGAGAAATTGCCCTGGTCTATCTCTTTTTCTATCTCTTTTAATCCCAGGATAATAGCCTCTTTTTCCTCCTCCGTGAGTAGTCCGCAGGTAGCCAACATGGTGGCGTGTGCAATACTCCCCTGGATGTCGTACTTGTAGAGTTGCTTGTCAAAGGATATGGACTCCGTAAAGTCTTCTACGGAGGGTTCGGTAGGTTTTTCAAACCTCCCAGCCCACGGTTTTTTGGTGTCTTCCATGGATTTTTCCTTATTATTTTTATTGAGACCTTTGCAAGAGTTTTAACCACACTACTTGTCATTCTG
>JASEHG010000130.1 GCA_030018855.1 Candidatus Brocadiaceae bacterium | reverse complement strand
CAGAAGGTAGAGGTGAAAGAAGGGGCGACCGCTCAGGCAAATTTCACGTTAAAGAAGTAAGGAGAGGTCTCTGAAGAAGCGAAGCAACTCCATTTCCCTCCCCCTTGATGGGGGAGGGAAGGGTGGGGGTGAACACACCCCTTAATCCCCTCTTAATAGAGGGGAAAAACCACCCTCCCCCCCTCCCCTCAAGGGAGGGGGGAACATCAGGGGCATTTACAAATCGCAACGACATTTGAGGTGGTGAGACGTTGAAGCTAAGGATGAGAGGCCGTCCGGTCAGGGAGTCTGACAGGGAGAAAAGGGGTGTTATCACCGTCATGGACTTCCTGTCCAGGCGGTGGTTACTGCTGATAATAGGCTGGGCAGGGTTTTTGTTTGTAGCCGGTATTACTACCCTGCTGACCTTCATAGATTTTTATAAGCCTAAGGTCCTTTTTGGTCCAGCCATGAGGTTCAAGGCGGGCTATCCGGAGGAATACCCGCTGGGTGAGGTCAGCGGCAGGTGGATGGCCGAGCAGAGGGTGTGGCTGGTAAGGCAAAAGGAGGGGTTGTATGCCTTCCTGGCTGTGTGCAGACACCTGGGCTGCACCACAAGGTGGATACCGGAAGAACAACTCTTTAAATGCCCCTGCCACGGTTCTAACTACAACCTGGAGGGCGACGTAGTGGGTGGTCCCGCCCCCAGACCCCTCTGGAGGGTGGGGGTAAGCCTATCTCCCGATGGCCAGATTGTAGTGGACAAGTCCGTTAAGGAAGATAGGATTGGCGTAAGAGAAAAGGGCAAGTTTATTTTACCAGTTTAGGTTGTGGCTTGTTGAAAATCCTGAAAGTCCGCCTCGGGAGGACGCCTCGGGCGGGGCGAGAATCGTAGTCAATGTGTCATTCTGAGCGAAGCGAAGAATCTCGTTATTTAGCTGAGATTCTTCGGTGCCTTCGGCACCTCAGAATGACATTGACGTTTGTTTAGGTTTAGGGATAGAAAAATGGGCCGGGGATGGAAGAAAAATTAAAGAGAGCAAAAGATAAGGTAGTCCACACACAGGTCTGGCGTTCCATATTCCGCCAGGGCTGGCCCACCACAGAGAGGAACAGGGTCTTAACCAGTATAAACACCCTCCTCCTCCATCTTCACCCCATTAAAGTAAAGACCCACGCCCTCAAAATCAGATACACCTTCTGCCTGGGTGGGGTAACGTTGTTTATGTTTGTGATAGAGACCATCACCGGTCTGCTATTGATGTACTATTACAGGCCCACCCTGGAATATGCCTACCAGGACATGAAGGACCTGGAGTTTACGGTGACCTTTGGACTCTTCCTGAGGAATATGCACCGTTGGGCCGCCCACCTCATGGTACTCTCCGTTATCCTCCACATGTGCCGGGTCTTTTACACGGGTTCTTATAAACCCCCCAGGGAATTCAACTGGGTTATAGGGGTACAATTATTGGTGATTACACTGCTCTTGAGCTTTACCGGGTACCTGTTGCCATGGGATCAGTTGGCCTATTGGGCGGTAACTGTTGGCACTAATATGGCCAAGTCTACACCCATAATAGGGGCAGAGGGACCTTTTGCCGTATTACCGGCTAATACCGACATCTGCTTTTATCTCAGGGGTTCAGAGGATATAAGTGGAAATACCCTCTTAAGGTTTTATGTACTACATTGCATATTCCTGCCCTTATCAGCGGCTGGACTCATGGGTGTACATTTCTGGAGGATAAGAAAGGATGGGGGCATATCTGGGCCGTTGTAGTAATTGAGAGAGATGGGGTAAACTGGAGAGCATGCAAGAGTTGAAGACTAAGTCAAAAAAGGTAGCCCCCAGGGAGACAGGGGTACCATCGGCAAAGGCCAGGCTGGAGGCCCTCTCGGCCAAGGGAAGGGAAGTGGAAGAAGAAGGGCCAGAGCCTGATAAGCTCCTCTCTTTCCCGCACCTGGTATTAAAGGAATTCATCGCCCTGATGTTGATGAGTCTATTACTTATAATAGTCTCAATAGTCCTCAATGCCCCCCTGGAGGAAGAGGCCAATCCCAGCAAGACCCCTAACCCCTCCAAGGCCCCGTGGTACTTTTGTGGCCTCCAGGAGATGCTGGTGTACTTTGACCCGTGGATTGCCGGGGTAGTGGCCCCAACATTAATAATAATAGGTCTTTGTGTTCTACCCTATGTAGATAGGAATCCAAGGGGGGCAGGTGGTTGGTCAGGGATAAAGCACAGGCCATTCGCCGTGACCATATTCAGCATAGGGATATTTGCCTGGTTTGCACTTATAATATTCGGTTACTTGTTCCGCGGGCCTGCCTGGCTGGTATACATGCCCTGGGAATCATGGGACGTGCATAAGCCGTTACTCTCTCCCGGCGGGCTTGTCTTTCCTCTATACATAGGGGTAACTGCGATAGCGGTCTACTTCGGCCTGGGCATGGGGCTTCCCATAATCTTTATCAGAAGGTTCTACCAAACTCTGGGACCTACCAGGTATTTTGTCACCATGTTTTTTGTGCTCTGTATGTTTGGGTTTCTTGCCAAGATACCCCTCCGGTTGTTATTCAGCATCAAATACATTATACAGACCCCGTGGTTTAGCATCTGAAGGTCTAATAAGAGAGATAAGGCACAGGTAATAGGTAGACATGGGACGTTCATCAATGAGTTTTGCTAATTACGTCTGGTTTGCCGGGGTGGGGACGGCCCTGGTGCTGTCCATAGGCGTCTTATTTATACATGAATATCTTAGGGTATGGAAAGACCATCAGGCCATTGCTAAACGCCTCCAGCTGAAGTCGCTGGAGTCCCGGATGGATGCCCTGGCCTCTGAGGCTAGCCGTGCAGAGGGCGAGCAGAAGAAGAGGCTGGAGGAGAGGCGGAGGGTGCTTAGCATGGTCTATGCCCAGGTGAAGGCTACACCTAGACAGATACAGCAGATACAATTAGAGCAATTTAAAAAGGTTGACCGCTGTACTACCTGCCATTTTACCGTAGAGGACAAGGGGATGATGGGTCAGCCCCAACCCTACGGTGGTCATCCCGGGGCGTTCCTTGATTGGCACGAGGTACAGGATTTTGGCTGTACCATCTGTCACGAGGGGCAGGGGCTTTCTACGGATTACATGCAGGCCGCCCATAAGGCCATCAGGATCCATGGCAGTGAACGGGAGAGGCCCTGGCCGAGGGGGGTGCAGACCAAATACCTCCTGCAGTCCTCTTGCGGGAAGTGTCACCTAACCAAAGACGTCCCCTATGCCCCGTTACTCACCAAGGGAAGGGGGTTAATAGAGAAGGCGGGCTGTTATGGTTGCCATCAGATACGTCTCTACGAAGACCTGGAGAAGATAGCCCCTACCCTGGACAGACTGGGCAGCAAGGTGGATAGGGCCTGGCTCCTCCACTGGCTCAACGACCCCAGAGAGTACGCCCCTGTGACTGGTGAGGGGCTAGTAAGGTCCAGGATGCCACGGTTTGATCTTACCAAGGAAGACATCCTCTGCCTGGCGGAGTTCCTGATGAGTTCTAAGGACGAGCAGTCCCTGGAAGAACCCCCTTCAGGAGGGAACCCGGAGAGGGGCGGGTTGCTCTTCCGAGAGATACGTTGCGTTACTTGCCATACCGTTGAGGGCAAAGGTGGTTATATAGGGCCGGAGTTGGAACAGATTACTACCAAAGTAAGCCGCAAGTGGGCCTACAACTGGCTAATAAAGACCCATTACTTTAACCCCAAGACCAAGATGCCCCAGCTTGACTTCTCCAAGGAGCAGGCAGTAGACGTGGTAGACCACCTCTGGGAGGAGTTTGGGGCAGACCAGCTGACGCCTCCGGAGGGCTTCCAGGAGGCTGAGGAGTCCCTTAAACTCTCCACTGAGGAACGGATGACCAGGGGGGAAAAACTATTTTCGGACAAGGGGTGTGCTGGTTGTCATCCCCGCTCCGGTATGGAGCGCGAGGGTAAGACAGGCCGACCCCTGGAGAAGTTCGCACAGATGGACGAGGAGACCCTGGATTGGGGGAAGATAGACAGGTTCAAGATAGAACCCTATGTAGGGAACTGGGTATACATGAGGCTCTTGAACCCCAGAGACCTAGCCCCGGAGGGCAAGATGCCCCACTTCTCCCTCACGGAGACCGAGGCGGCCCTGGTTGCCCTGGCCCTGCTGAGCGATACTGGTGACAAGATACCTCCAAAGTATCTGGTGGAGGAGAAGTCCAGCCGCTACCCAAGACCGCCCTATCCTCTGCCATACGGAGGCGTCCAGGGGGTAGAGGCCCAGACGGTGAAAGAATATCCGGAACCTCCCGGAGAGTTTGGGAGGCTGGTAGACAGGTATCGTTGCCGCAGTTGCCATGTGGTATTTGGCAAAGGCGGCTGGGTATCTACCCACCCGCTGGATATGGAAGGCTCTCAAGTCCAGGAGGATTGGCTAAGACACTATTTTGACATGCCCTATAGTCTCAGGCCCATACTCAAGGAGAGGATGTTGAATCTGAAGATGGAACCTGAAGAGCCAAAATTCTTTACGGAGTTCTTTAAGACGGTGAGTTTGGACAACTCCATCTCCCCAACCCTGGGTTCATCCCTTACGGAAGAGGAGGCCCAGAGGGGGAAGGGTCTGTTCATAAAAAAGGGTTGTAGGGCGTGTCATATCGTGGAGGGCAGGGGTGGTTTCGTAGGAGCTACATTAGATAAAGTGGGGGATAGGTTGACGGCGGGCTGGACGTATGCCTTCCTGAAAGACCCACAGCGTTACAAACCCTGGGCTATACAGCCCGATTATGGCCTTACCGACCAGGAGGCCAGAGAACTTACTGCCTATCTGATGACGCTCAAAGACAAAGGGCGCGTAGAGAAGGTGAGCGAGCACCACCAAGGAGGGGTTGGGCGTGAAGGAGGATAGGATGTCCATAATCCCTATGGTGGTCTTCTTGTCCGTGACCTTTGGAATATCCGTAGGTGCCTTCCTATGGGGTATGAAGGTCTTTTCTCCGGTAGAGATAAAGAGGGCTGCATTGCCAGAGGAACACCCGGACCCCCTGAGGAGTGCCCTGGAAAAGGCAACTAATGGGCTGAGCAACATAGAGTTAGTAGGTAGACAATACTACGAGGCGTATTGCACGGTGTGTCATGGGGAGAGGGGGGCTGGTGATGGCTTTAATGCGTTTAACCTGCACCCGAGACCAGCCGACCTTGCCGCGGTCAAGAAGAAAGGGGACGAACACCTCTTTAACGTCATCTCAAATGGCTCAGCCAGCGTAGGGGGTACTCCCTTGTGCCCACCCTGGGGAAAGACCCTTGGGGAAGAGCACACGAGATCAATTGTTGCCTATCTCCATACCCTCTAAAGGCAAGGGGACAGGGGTAGGGGATAGGGGAATAACCAGCATTGCAAATTGGGAATTTAAAATTTACAATCTGCAATTTCCAATTCGGTTCCTGCTTACCCCTAACTTCTAACATGTCTACAATCATCCCTATCCTGCTCTATCCCAAAAAGCCTTTGCCCTGAGACTCTCTTTTGCTGTAGAATGCATCCTTTAAAGAGTCAATTTAACGGAGGGGAGTTTCGGGATGTCAATAAA
>JASEHG010000012.1:2053-18965 GCA_030018855.1 Candidatus Brocadiaceae bacterium | reverse complement strand
GTAGCCGCAACCTTTAGGTTGCGTTGTTTCTCGCAGGCTAAAGCCTGCGGCTACTTACCGGAAGGAACGGACAGACCTGAAGGCCCGTCAGAGGCGGGTTTGTCCTACATTAGGATGCCACGTGTAGGGGCGAACAGCCGTTCGCCCCTACTGGCGGACAAGACCTGCCCCTACATTCTATAAAATGGGTTCGCCTCAGGCGGATAAGCAGTTTGGCCCTGTAGGGGCACGTTGCAACGTGCCCCTACCTGCTACAAGACCACGATAAAGGTCATACCCAGTAACATTACTGCACTGCCCAGTAGTCTCTCCCTGAGATGGGTCTCGCCAAAGAAGGCCCAGCCATAAAGGACGCCTATAAGGAGGCTGGTGCGCTTGACAGAAATCATGTAAGGCACCTCTACCAGGCTTATGGCATGGCAGTGGGCGAGCGTATTCATCGCATTAAACAGACCTATAAGGCCAAAGAGGGCTGGTCTGGCCGTGAGGGGGGAGAGTCCAGAAATTGAGACCGCAATGGGGAGGAGCACGATGGCCAGCATGGCAGGGTACGTGGTGGCAAAGAAGAGGGGGCTTGAGTGCTGTATGGCTACCTTGCCTAGATTGGAGGTTATACTGTAGATGAGGGCGACGATTATCATCAGGAGAGAGCCTTCCTCCCTGAGGATGACCCTGAAGGGTGCCAGGAGGCCCTCTTTGGTGAGGTGGACGTTCAGTAGATAGGCCCCAGTAGCTACCAGTACTACCCCTACCATGCCTGATTTGTCTGGCCGCTCCCCAAGCATAAGGAAGCTGGTCAATAAGAGGAAGACCGGCGTCAGGGAGAGGAAGGGCAGGGTGAGGGATAGGGGCGAGACCTTTATGGCCCGCTGATAGAGGATAAGGGCGGTCACTTCAAGGGGCACAAGTAGCAGGGTGGTAAAGAAGAAGGTACTGTCCAGCTCTGGAACCCCCACGAATACCAAAAGGGGCGAGAGGAAGACCGCACAGTAGCCCTGATACACCAATGCCACGGTGAGCACCCCGCTCTCCTTCAGCGCCTTCTTGCAAAGGGCGTCAGAGTTGGCATGAGCCAGGGCAGAGAGCAGGGAGAGATAGAACCAGTTCATTTCCTTCTCTCCCCTCTATCAAGAGGGGTTGGGGGTGTGTCTTCCCTTCTGACACACCCCTTGGTCCCCTCTTACTAGAGGGGAAAGTAATCGTAAGGGCAGGCTTAGGTGAATACAAGAGGAACCTACGTCTGTCTGCCCCCTACGGAAGGAGGCCCAGAGGGTCCACAGGCTTGTCCTTGTAGAAGACCTTAAAGTGGAGTTCAGGCCTCTGGGCCTTACCGCTCTGCCCTGCCTCGGCTATCGGCTGACCCTGTTTTACCCAGTTGCCTTTTCTTACGAGGACCCTGGAGTTATAGGCATACCAGGTATGATAACCACCATCATGCCTTAGTATCACCACCTTCCCCCAGCCCCTTGGGTTCTCAGCCGTTGCCTCTACTACTCCACCCTTAGCGGCTATAATAGCCTGGCCTTGCTCGGCCTCTATGTCTATCCCCGTGTTCTTCTTCCCACTGTTCGACTCTCCAAAGCGGCGGAAGACCTTGCCCTGCAGGGGCCATGCGAAGCCCTTGGAAGACATGGCCTTGGGCAAGACGAGTCTCCTCTCATGGGTCCCATGGATTATGAGTTCTTGTCCCACCTCCAGGTCCCTGGCATCCTTTATCCCGTTCAGGCTCATGAGCTCCTTTGGAGAGACCCTGTAAGCCTTGGCTATCCCCCATATTGTCTCACCCTGCTTCACCTTGTGGGTAAGACATTCAGAAGGTTTTGTCGTTGCAGTAGAAGGGGTGGTCTTTTTTACCCCAGGAAGGACTGAGACCTCCTGCTCCGGGGGGGCTGCACAGCCGGCGATGATGAGTAATAAGAGTAGGAGGGGTGGCAAGGAACGTCTTAGAAAGGTCATTTGGCCTGTTGCACCTCTTAATGATGGAGCGGGCGATGGGATTCGAACCCACGACGCCTAGCTTGGGAAGCTAGTATTCTACCACTGAATTACGCCCGCTTTGCAGGCAGGTCCGCCTGGGGCGGATACCGCCTTCTAATCGCCACCCTGCAACGGATATATTAGCCCTTCTCCTGGCAAAGTCAAGGGCCATCTGAACCAGGGGTAGGGGTTAGGGAGTAGGGGGTAGCAAGAAACCTTTGAGGACGCACGCCCTTGAAAAACGTCTCCTGGGAGATATAATGCACCTGCATAAGGTCAACAAGGAATCTTACTAAACAGATAATAGATAACCATGAAATGGTCGCAGACCCTAATCCCTACGCTTAGAGAAGAGCCCTCAGAGGCCGAGATACCCAGCCACAAGCTCATGATAAGGGCAGGGCTCATCAGGAAACTCCTGTCCGGGGCGTATTCATATCTACCCCTGGGTACCAGGGTGCTGAACAAGGTCATCTCCATCGTCCGGGAGGAGATGAATACTGCCGGTGCCATAGAAGTGTATCTCCCCGTCCTGCAACCCATAGAACTCCTCCAGCAGAGCGGCAGGATGGATGCCTTCGGGCAGGACCTCATGCGGCTGAAAGACCGTTACGGGCGCATGCTTGCCCTGGGACCTACCCATGAGGAGGTCATCACCCAGCTCGTAGAGAATGAAGTCAGCTCCTACAGACAGCTCCCCCTGACCCTTTATCAAATACAGAGCAAGTTCAGAGACGAACCCAGGCCCCGTTTTGGCGTGCTGAGGAGCAAGGAATTCCTCATGAAGGACGGCTACAGCTTTGACATTGACGAAGAAGGGCTTGCCAGGAGTTACGAAAAGATGTACCAGGCCTACTGCAGGATATTTGACCGCTGTGGGCTAAAGTATATCCCCGTGGAGGCAGATACAGGGGTAATGGGGGGGGACGTCTCCCATGAGTTTATGGTACCTTCCGACATAGGGGAGGACTTCCTGGTAAGGTGCAAGGGTTGTACTTATAGCGTAAACAGGGAGAAGGCAGAGCCTGCACCGCTGCCATCTAGAGATATGGATGGCTTGAAGGCCCTTAAGGAGGTACTTACCCCGAAGATGACCACCATCGCCCAGGTCAGTGGCTTCCTGGGCATAGGGCCCTCCTCTTTAGTCAAGACCCTGGTCTACAAGACTGCCGGGGAGACCGTAGCGGTCTTGTTAAGGGGGGACCACGAGGCGAATGAAATCAAACTGGCGAGGGTCCTGGGCCAGGAGGCCAGCCTTGCAGACGAGGAGACCATCCGTACCCTGACTGGGGCACCTGTGGGATTTACGGGACCCGTGGGCCTGCCCGTAAAGATTATTGCTGACCAGGCCGTAACCGTCTCAAGAAACTTTGTAACGGGGGCGAACAGACAGGATACCCACCTACTCAACGTCAACCCGGGCAGAGATTTCCAGATACACAAGGTGGGCAATATAAGATACGTTACTGAAGGGGACCACTGCCCAAGGTGTGGAAATGAGTTGGAGTTATCTCACGGGATTGAGGTAGGACACGTTTTTAAACTGGGCACTAAATACAGTCAGGTCCTCGGGGCCAAATTCCTTGACCCGCAGGGTAAAGAGAGGCCCGTCGTCATGGGTTGTTACGGTATAGGCATAAACCGTATTATTGCCGCCTTGATAGAGTGCTCACACGATGACGGAGGAATTATATGGCCCCCCAGTATAGCCCCTTACAAGACGCTAGTCCTGCCCTTGAACGTGAAGGAGACGACTATCCTGAATACATCTGAATCCCTCCACAAACAACTGGAAGAGGCAGGTATAGATACATTACTGGATGATAGAGACCTCAGGCCGGGGGTAAAGTTTAAGGACGCCGACCTCATAGGCATACCCCTTCGCATTGTCCTTGGGAAAAAATTTACAGAGGAAGGATGGGTGGAGCTCCAGGAGAGGAAGGGGGGTGACCCAGTCCTGCTGTCCCCGGAGGCCATCCTCCCAGAGATTAAGAAACGGCTGGGGCTAACCCCCTAGGGGTCCTCCATTGGGCAAGGTCCATCCCCCTACTCAGGTCAATCTCATCATAGGGATGCTTTCTAACGTAACAGGCCTCTTTGAAACGGCTGGAAATAGATTGGAAGAGAAATTTGGCCCCATAGAATTGAGAAGCCCAATCCTCCCTTTCAACTATACCGACTATTACGAAAAAGAGATTGGGAGGGACATAAAGAGACAATTCCTCAGCTTCCAGAAACTTATAGACCCAGGGGCACTGGCTGATATAAAACTCTTTACTAATAAACTGGAGGAAAGTTGTAGGGACAAGGCTTTAGCCCTGTCCAAAGAGGCCGGCCCCGGACGCCTTTTAGACGCCCGGTCCGCCTCAGGCGGATACCGTCCCATCAACATTGACCCCGGATACCTGGCCAGTAGCAAACTGGTCCTGGCCAGCACCAAAGACTATTCTCATAGGATATACCTTAAAAAGGGCATATATGCAGAGGTCACATTGAGGTACGCTAAAGGGGCCTTTGAGCCACTCCCCTGGACGTACCCCGATTATCGCAGTAAGGAATACATAGATTTCTTTACGGAGACAAGGACCCTTTACATGAAAAAACTCAGGGGCCAATCGGCCTCAGGTGGAAACACGGAGGAAATACCATAATGCAGAATACACTAGTAATCCTTAAGCCGGACGCCGTACAACGAAGGCTCATCGGTAGAATTATTACCAGGTTTGAGGAGAAGGGCCTCCAGATAATAGGTCTCAAACTGATGCGGATGACAGAAGAACTAGCCCGTCGCAACTACGTCCAGCACAAGGGCAGGGACTTCTATGAGCCACTTGTAAGACATATGACCTCTAGCCCCGTAATAGTACTGGTGCTAAGGGGAAAAGAGGTTATAGAGACCACCAGAAAGATGGCAGGCTTCACCTTCGGTACAAAGGCCGAGCCAGGGACCATCCGTGGTGACTATGCCATCTCCAACCGTTTTAACCTGATACACGTCTCTGATTCCCTGGAGACGGCGGAGAGAGAGATATCCATATTCTTTAAAAAAGAAGAACTCCTGGAATATGAAAACGTGGACACCCCCTGGGTCTATGACCTTTCTCAGGGCACGGTTGTGTAGGGGGTAGAAACATAAAATTGGAAATTGAAGATTTCAAATTCAAGATTTCCAATCTTCAATCCTACGTGTTTCTGTTCCCTGCCTCCTGTCCCCTTACGCAGGCTAAAGCCTGCGGCTACATAACCTGTCCCCTGGTACCTACCCCCTAACCCTTAGCCCCTAGTTCGTGGGGTGCAAGAAATCCCCTTTACCGCAAGGGAAATATTGCACCTTCATAGCTTACAAAGAATTCCTTTGTCCTTGCCTGTCTTATACTTATAAAATCATTGGTTTTTGGCATAGAAATTGTTATTATGGGCAATAGGGGAGTTCTTAAAAGAAAGCAAAGGACTTAACGTAAAGAATACTATGAGGAATATGACAAAATCTATACCGCTACTCTGCTCTCTGGCCAATCTTGGGTGTGGCTTCGGTGTGGTTATGTGCGTTGTAAATGGGAGGTATGACCTCGCCCCCTGGCTAATTATCGTGGCCATGCTCTTTGATGCCTATGATGGAAGACTCGCCCGCTATTTTAATGCCTCCAGCCTGTTAGGTTGTGAATTAGACTCCCTCTGCGACGTCATTACCTTTGGTATCGCCCCTGCCACGCTCATCGGAGGCATGCTCCAGCACAATTCGCCCTTACTAGGCTGGTTCCTGGGTTTCTTGTTCGTCTCCTCAGCCGTATACCGCCTGGCCAGGTTCAATGCCATGTCGGTAGAAGGGACAGATTCTAAAAAATATTTCACTGGATTACCCACCACCGGGGCGGGCGGGATGATAGCGGCCCTTGTTATACTCCATCAATACCTAATCCTTCACACCAATACCAGTATTATCGTGGGAGTCCTCCCAGTAGTAGCAGTAATCCTCTCTATCTTAATGGTCACCAGGGTCAAATTCCCCAACTCCATGGTGGCAGTTGCAGACAAGCTAGACTCGCCCATCTACGCCGTGCTTGTGGTGATTGGCACGGTCATCTTTGCCTTAATACCACAAATCCTACCCACCGTACTATTCTCGGGGTACATCCTCTCGGCCCTCATTGGTATCCTGATGGAAAAGCTGGCCCTCAGGGCCCATAAACTTTAACCCACTGAGGGTATATATCCTAAGAGCTAGAAATCGGTGGTTGTGGCAAACATTGATTCCATAATCCTTTGATGCTGCGCAATTAACTGACGGGCATTCCTTTCCACCTCCTCTACCGGTATAGATAACCTGGCCGCACCACTCTCCATAGCGGCCTTGGCCACCGCAGAGGCAACCTTTGGACCTACCTCCGGGTCTGTGGCCTTTGGTACTATGGAATTCTCATCCAATCCCCGCTCCTCGGCTAGTTGGGCTATTGTATAGGCCGCCGTCAGCATCATCTGGGCGTTTATCTTCCTGGCCCTGACGTCTAGCGCCCCCCTGAATACCCCTGGGAAACCGAGGACGTTGTTAATCTGATTCGGATAATCGCTCCTCCCGCTGGCCACAATCCTTGCCCCACCCGCCTTCGCCTCTTCAGGTGAAATCTCAGGTACCGGATTGGCCAGGCTGAAGACAATGGCGTCCTTGGCCATCCTACTGATGGCCTCCCTTTTTATCCATGGGCCTGGCCGTGTGGCAGTAATGAAGACGTCTGCCCCTTCCAGGGCCTCATTCAGACCACCCGTCTTCCTCTTCGGGTTGGTCTGCCTTGCTATCTCCTCTGTCCAGCGGTTCATACCCTCCTTACGCCCCTCGTAGATGACACCCCCCGTGTTAAGGGCCAGTATATTCTCCCCCTTCACCCCACCCATAATAAGAAAACGCAGGATGGCCATACCCCCCGCACCAGTACCCCCCACCGTTACCCTAACATCCGCGGGCCTCTTCCCCACCACCTTCAGGGCGTTGATGACCCCGGCCAGGACTACCAGCCCCGTACCATGGTGGTCATCGTGCCAGTAAGGTATCTCCAGGGACTCCTGTAGCCTGTCCGTAATCTGAAAGCACTTGGGTTTCTCCACGTCCTCCAGATTGATACCCCCGAAGGAGGGCTCCAGGGCCTCCACAATATCCGCCAACCTCTCAGGGTCTTTAGTCTTCAGACACAAGGCCACAGAGTCCACCCCGCCAAAGAGTTTAAAGAGCAGGGCCTTACCCTCCATCACTGGCATGGCGGCCTCAGGGCCAATGTCTCCCAGCCCCAGTACCCTCGTGCCATCGCTCACCACAGCCACCATGTTCCCCCTGTTGGTGTACTCAAAGACGGAATCCTTATCCTTATGCACCTGCCCTGAGACGGCGGCCACTCCAGGGGTGTAATATATGGCGAGGTCTCCGTACTCCCTGAAAGGGACCTTGCTTACCACCTGTATCTTTCCCCTGTAGCGCCGGTGGAGGTCCAATGCCTTCTTGTAGAGTTCTTCTGTAGTCATTAGCCCATTCCTTTTTATAGTAGGGGCAGACCTGCGTGTTTGCCCTTTTTTATAGGGGCAGTATTTCGGTGCGTTTCACGCACCCTACTAGCTCAATCCCCTCTTGAGAGAGGGGATGTATTTCGGTGCGTTTCACGCACCCTACGTTACTCGCAGGCTAAAGCCTGCGGCTACTGTTTGCTGTTCCCGCCCATTGCCAGGAATAAGACCCTTTCGGGAGTGGCCTCTTCCTTGCGTAACTCTCCTGTTATCCTGCCGCCATGCATTACTACCATCCTGTCGCTGTGGTCTATTACCTCCTGGAGTTCGGAGGATATAAGGAGGATGGCGGCGCCCTTATCGGCCAGGGCCCTTATGAGGCCATGCACCTCTACCTTGGCGCCCACGTCAATCCCACGGGTAGGTTCATCAAAAATAAGCACCCTTGCCCCCCTGAGGAGCCACTTGGCCAGGACTACCTTCTGCTGGTTACCACCACTCAGATTTCTTACCTGCTGTTCAAGGCCAGGGGTCTTTACCCGCAGGCTTTCCACCATCTCACCGGCGGTCCTTCTCTCTCTCCTGCCATTAACAAAACCAAACCTGGAGAACCTGAAAAGGCTGGCAAGGCTGATGTTCTCCCTCACTGCCATCCCAAGTACCAGACCCAGCCTCTTTCTATCCTCAGGGACTAGCACTACCCCCCTCCTTATGGCCTCCGCAGGAGATTGGAGACGCACAGGACATCCCCCTATGACCACCTTCCCTTTATCTATCGGGTCTAATCCATACAGGGCCCTTGCCAGCTCTGTCTTCCCAGCCCCCACCAGACCAGCAATCCCTAATATCTCCCCCTCCTTAACAGTGAGATTAATATCTTCCAGGACACCCCTCCTGGTCAGCCCTTCTACCCGTAATACCTCTTTAGACGGGAGTGGCCCTGCCACCCCGGGAGGCACCTCCCTCCTGGTGACTGCACCCTCCAGGGCTCTACCTAGCATCATCTCAACAAGCTTCCCCCTGGTAACTTCCTGAAGACTGCAAGTCTCTACCAGACGCCCATCTCTGAGGACGGTAACCCTATCGGCAATCTCAAATATCTCCTCCAGACGATGGGAGATGTAAACTATCCCCTTACCCTCGGCCTTCAGGAGGCGTATGATGGAAAAGAGCCGCTCCGTCTCTTTCATGCTCAAGGTGGCGGTGGGTTCGTCCATGGCAATAATCCTTGCCTCTTTGAACAGGGCCTTGGCTATCTCCACCAACTGCTGTTGAGCAACCCCCAGGTTGGCCACCCTTTCCCTGGGACTAAAAGGGGCACCCAGCCTCTCAAGGAGACTCACGGCCCCTGTATGTATCTCACGGTAATCTATAAACCCCATTCGCTTACGAGGCTCCCTGCCCAGAAATATGTTCTCTGCCACAGTAAGGTGGGGGACGAGGTTAAATTCTTGATAAATGATGCTGATGCCCAACTCCATGGCCTTATGGGGAGAGGTGATGTCCAGCTTTTTACCATTAATGAAGATAGCCCCCTCGTCCATCCTGGTAGCCCCTGAGAGGATACTCATAAGGGTAGACTTGCCGGCACCGTTGACCCCCAACAGTGCATGAACCTCCCCAAAGGCTACCTCAAAATCCACCCCATCCAGGGCACAGACCCCAGGATATTCCTTCCTGATGCCCCGCATGAGGAGTCTGTTAGTTAGAGACATTGTATCGTTCGTTGACACAGGGTGCCAAAGTCAGGGAGTAGGGACCAGGAATTGCGGATTTCGGATTGCGGAATGCGGATTTAAAAATTCGCAATTCCAAATTCGCAATTCTCCTGCCCCCTACCCCCTATTCCCTACTCAGGGATTCCTTGTCCACTATCCCGGTCTCTATTGGTATCTCCAATGGAACCGTCTGGCCCTCCAGGAAGACCGCCACCGTCCCTATAGTTACCCTTCCGATGGTCCCCGGATACTGTATAACGTCTGCCTTTAGAGGACCGCCCTTCCTTATGGCCTGTTTGGCCTCGGGCGTGGCGTCATAACCCACGATAAAGACCTCCCGCTTACCGGCCGCCTCCAGGGCCGCCATGGCTCCCAGGGCAGTATTGTCATTGATGGCAAAGATGCCCCTTAGCCTGGGGTGGGCCAGGAGCATGTTCTGCGTTATTATCATGGCCCTATCCCTATCGCCACCGGCCGAGGGTTCGTCTACTATCTTCATGCCTGGATACCTGGAGACGGCCTCCTTGAAACCGGCCACACGTTCCTGGACACTGGTCACCTCGGGGTGGTCTATTATGGCCACCTCTCCCTCATACCCAAGGAGCTTGGCCAGATATTCCCCCGCCAGACGCCCCCCCTGACGGTTATCCGAGGCAATGTGGCAGATTACCCTGGCCTCCTGGGCCCTTATGTCTGCCGTAAAGACCGGAATGCCCGCCTTAGCGGCCCGCTCTATGGCGCTCCCTATACCCGTAGAATCTACAGGGCACACTACCAGGGCATCTACTCCTTGCACAACAAAGTTTTCCACCTGGGTAGTCTGGAGGTTCAGGTCCTTTTCTGCCGATTGTATCCTGAGCTTTATCCCCCTCCCTTTTGCCCCCTCCTGCATCCCCTTTTCCAGCTCCTGGTAGAAGACGTCACGTGTAAGGAGCGTAACGCCTACTGCGTATTCCTTCTTCTTTGCCCCTGTCCCAACAGTGACAATCAAAATAAACACAGAAAGTAGTAGATATTTCTTAATCATCTTATGCTAAAAGCTATTAAACGATCTAACTCAGCGGCGAGGCCTTATCACGTCCGCCAGAATGAGTTGTTAGGTATTATCCTGACATTACTGTCTTAACAATGGATATGTCTTTATTTATCCAATCTTTTATTATAGATTCAATTTCAACGCCTTTTTCTTTTGAAAACTTTAACAGAGTTTCCATTGTGTCTTGGTCTAAATAAATAGGTAGATACAACTCTAAGTCTGGTCTGTAAAATTTTCCTCGGTCGCCTTTTGAAAAATCATACCCTTTCTTCATATATTTTCCTCTCTGTATTGTTTTGCTTCTCTCCTTGTTGCCTTGCGCGCAGAAATAATACGGATTTTGTATCGATTCTTGTTTATCTGTTGAAAAGTATGCACAACCACTAACAAAACCCCGATTCTGTCTGTTCCCATTGTAACCCATCGGTCTTCACTTTCGCCATGTTCTTTATCAAAAATAGTTATTGCACGAGGATCGAGAAAAACCCCTGCTCCACGTTCAAAGCTAATTCTATGTTTCTTAGTGTTATCCTCTGCTTTTTTAGGGTCCCACTCGAAGTAATAGCGCACATTCAAACTCTTCTGTTATTCTTTGTTTTCTGTCTAACGATATGGCTAACGTATATACCATATCTAGGTGTTTGTCAACGCAAAGTTCAGTTAGGCGTTGGTTGACAGGGGCTGGGGGGGGTGATATATTCCCGATTAGAGATGCTTACCTGGCTTATAAATAGCAAACCCTTCCAGATACTATACTTTGCCTATAGTTGGGTACTGGTGTGCACTGTGTGGTTTGTCGGCTATCTCCTTGCCATGTTGGTATCTATTGGGAGCCGGAGGCGGGATGAGATTTACAACACCTTCTGCCGGACCAGTGCCTGGCTCATTGTAATGGGGTTAGGGATGAGGGTGAGGGTGGAGGGCAGGGAGGACGTGCCCAAGGGAGAGCCACTCATCTTTATTTGTAACCACCAGAGCATTTTTGACATAAAATTGGCCTTCGCCTTTGTGCCTGGAAATTTCTGTTTTGTCTCCAAGGAAGAAATAACCAGGATTCCCATAGTGGGTAGTTATATGAAGACTGCCGGCCATATCGGTATGCCAAGAGAGGAAGACAGGCGGGCCTACGTAGTCCTGCTGGAGATTATAAAGAAGGCAAAAGAGGGCAAGTCATTACTCATCTTCCCTGAAGGCACAAGGAGCCCTGATGGAAAGTTGGGTCCCTTCAAAAGGGGGGTTGCTAACATCATCTTAAAGTCAGGCAGGAGGGTAGTCCCTACGGCCATCATCGGCAGCCGGGAATTCCTGCCCAGGGAGAGTTGGCTATGCCACCCTGAACACAGGGATATAACCATACGCTTTGGCAAACCTATAGGATTCCACCACCTGGACAAGGTCTCCAGGGAGGAATCCCTGATAGTGCTGGAGGAGTTAAGACGAGAGGTAAAGAAACTCCTGGGGGAGGGAGTAGGGGCAACTCATGAATTGCCCCTGCAAAGCGACGAAGAAAAGGCGGTAGTACCACAGGTTCGCCACGGCGAATCTGCCAGGGACATGACATCAAGGGAGGAGGCCCGTGGCTGAAGGTGGCATCCGCCCCAATCTGACTCCCGAAGAAAGGCCCGGACTCTGGGAAGACATCCTTAGTTCGGGCAGGGACGTAATCTTTAGACCGCAGGTATTCTTCCAGGGTATGCCCCTAACGGAGGGCTACCTAAGACCCGTGCTCTTTGCCTCTACTGTCTTTCTCATCGTCCTTGCATACAACGTCGTGTTAATAGCCACGGGGCTTCCATTCCCCAACGGGCAGGAGGGAAAGGATAACGTCCTGCTGCGGGACGCCTTACTGAAGGCCCCCATGCTCTACGCCCTCTGGATACTGGGCCTCTTCCTTGGATCGGTACTCCTCCATCTTTCCTTTAGACTCCTTAAGGGTAAGGCAGCCTTCCAGGGCACCTTTCGTCTCTTTGCTTATAGTACGGTGGCAAACCTCCTGAGCCTAGTCCCTTTACTTGGGCAGTACCTCTCCACCGTATATGCCTTGATATTAATAATGTTCGGTGGAAGATACGTGCATGGGCTATCCAGTCCCAGGTCAATAGCCGCCCCCCTCTTACCTGCCTTGTTGGCCTGGGCCGTCCTCTTTACCCTTATTTATACAGGCGTCCTGCCACTGGAGAAACTTAAGGAGGGGTTGAGGCATTAGGGAGGACAGTAGGCAGTAAGCAATAGACAGGGGAAAAGAGTAAGCAGTATGCAGTAGGTAGTAGGCAGAAAAATAGAATTCTGCTTACTGCTTATTATCTACCGGTGTCTCAGCAGATGCTCAAAGGCGCTCATAACGGCTACGGCCCCCTGGCCGCAGGCAATGACTATCTGCTTGTCCTTTACGTTGGTCACGTCCCCAGCGGCGAAGAGTCCAGGGACACCCGTCCAGGTATCGCAGTCCGCCATTATCTCCCCACGTTCGTTCATCCGCACCAGACCCCTGGCAAAATCACTGTTGGACAGGAGACCTATCTCTACAAAGACACCATCCACCGTCAGGCTTTTGTATTCATCCCCTACGGGAAAGCTTTTTATCGTAATACCCTTGACCGTCTCCTCCCCCGCAATTGTCTCCACTACATAGCCTATTATCGTTTCAATATTGCTGGCGGCCTTAACGTTTTCAATCAACGGTACCTCATCGGCCCTCCACTCACGGCGAGAGACGAGGTAAACCTTGCTGGCAATCCTGGAGAGTTCAAAGGCGGCTGATAGGGCTGAATTCCCTCCACCCACCACCGCCACGGTGGCATCGGCAAAGAGGGGGGCATCGCAAGTGGCACAGTAGCTGACCCCCTTCCCCCTGTACTTATTCTCCCCTGTTACCCCTAACTGCCTGGGTCTGGCCCCTGTGGCTATTATACATGCCCTGGCCGCATGTTCCTTTCCAGAGGCGGTCTGGGCCACAAAAAGGCCATCCTGACGGGAAAGCCTTGTAATCTTTTCTCCCAGGTATTGTTCTATGTCAAACTGGCCCATCTGGGACCTGAACTTGTCCACCAGCTCTGGTCCCGTTATGTACTGGAAACCGGGGTAGTTCTCTATGCCGAAAGTGGTGGCCACCTGGCCACCCACGTCTTCGCTGACCATTACAATATCTATCCTCTTCCTGGCGGCATAGATGGCGGCCGTCATCCCGGCAGGGCCGCACCCAAGTATCATTAACTCGTGAACTGTCCCCATCCCTTAATTAGATTCGCTCACCACAAGCCTAACCTGCCCCCTATTCCTGCCCTTCCAGGATCTTTTCAATCCTTGCCTGGTCAAAGCCTATCATTACCTCTTCTCCGGCTACGATAACAGGAACGCTCCGCCCCCCGCTTATGCGAATCATCTCCTCCCGAGCCTCTTTATCCTGGGCCACATTGCACTCTTTGTACTGAACCCCCTTCTTCTTGAAGTAGTCCTTGGCCTTGAGACAATAAGGGCAAGTGGGGGTGGTATAAATCTTGATGTCTACCATAGGCATGCTCCTTTTAATAGGAATTGAAACCTCTGTAAAAGTCGCTGTAGCACAGTGTGTCATTCTGAGCGAAGCGAAGAATCTGGTCTTTTAAGTGGGGGCACGGCACGCCGTGCCCCTACGGACTTCGCTCCCTCAGACGCCGTCCTGAGCGAAGCCGAAGGAATGACATGTGAGTAGGGTCTTTCAGAAATCTCCTAGCCATTGATGTAATACAGTACACAAAAGGGCCTCATGTTTCTGGACGAAGCCGTCATTTACGTTAAGGGTGGGAATGGGGGTAATGGCTGCGTAAGCTTCCGTAGGGAGAAGTGGGTCCCGAAGGGAGGTCCGGATGGAGGGGACGGTGGCAGGGGGGGAGATGTGATTATAAAGGCCAATAACCAGAAGGCTACCCTCATGGACATCTCTTCCAGGATAAAGCACATGGCCGAAAATGGCCGACACGGGGAAGGGAGCACCCGTCATGGCAAGAGGGGCAGTGACCTCATCTTAGAAGTCCCCGTAGGTACGGTAGTAAAGGATAGAGATACTGGACGTATACTAAAGGACTTCCATGAACATGACCAATGGGTAAGGATAGCCAGAGGGGGCAGGGGAGGCAGGGGGAACAAACGCTTCGCCACCTCCACAAGACAGACCCCACGTTTTGCAGAGAAGGGTCTCCAGGGTCAAGAACGCTGGCTCAGACTTGAGCTAAAGTTCTTTGCGGACGTGGGGATAGTTGGCCTGCCCAATGCCGGGAAGTCTACCCTCCTTTCGCGCCTCTCCAGGGCCCGCCCCAAGATAGCCGATTACCCCTTCACCACCCTGTTCCCACAGCTGGGTATCGTGGAGCTGGGCGATTTTCGCAGGGTTGTGATGGCAGACCTCCCCGGCCTTATAGAAGGGGCTCACAAGGGGACCGGCCTGGGCGATGCGTTCCTCAAGCACGTTGAGCGCACGAAGGTGCTCATCCACCTCATAGACGTTGCCCCCCTCAGCGGCCCGGAGCCCAAAGAGGCCTACCACGTCATTCGGCGTGAAATGGAACTATATAGCCCAGAGCTCTCCAAAAAGAGGGAGATAGTGGTAGTTAACAAGATAGACCTCCTGGAAGAAGGGGACTGCGCGGAAAGGGTACGAGACCTGGAGAAACACATCCAGCGACCTGTCCATTTAATCTCTGCCGTTACGGGGAAAAACCTGGACCGCCTCCTCCATGCAATAGCCCAGACACTGGAAGAACTGGCCTCCCAGAAGACCCAGGAGGAAACGGCCCTTGCTACTGATGAGCATCCCAAATAAAAAAGAAGAAGGGCAGACAGGCAAGACTACAGAGAGACTTAAACGACTGGATTTCCATGCCAGGCTGAACGAAAAGATATTGCCTTTATGCAGGCTAAAATACGGAGAGGTATGGGAAGACCCAGTAAATGGACATAAGGTTGGCGTGCTGGACGCTACAAGACTGGAAGACGTGGGGAAAATAATCGGTAATAAAAAGGCCCGGTTAGTCCTCAACGACCCTCCTTACAACGTGGTGGTAGGAAATGCTAACACACGAGGTCTCTTTAAGGTAGATTTGAAGGAGTATCTAAAGTTTTCAGAGAAATGGGTGCAGAATGCGGTCTCAGTTATGGACAGAGATGCCCACCTCTATGTATGGATGGGTGCAGATTACAGGGACAATCTCCAACCCCTCCCCGATTTTACTATCTTGATGAGAAGATTTGAGGAGTTAAAACCAAAAAATTTCATTACAATGCGCGATCAGAGGGGATATGGTACGCAAAAGAACTGGATGTGGGTCAGACAGGAACTCCTTTATTACGTGAAGGGTAACCCTGACTTTAACGTGGACGCCGAATATACGGATATCCCCAGGGTACTGAGGGGTTATTATAAAAGAGTTAATGGGAAGGTTACGGAGAATTTAGGACGGAGTAAGTCAAGGTATATAAGGGCAGGTAACGTATGGGTAGACATTCAACAGGTGTTTTATAGGATGGAAGAAAATGTACCAGGATGTTATGCCCAGAAACCCCTGAAGGCAATAGAAAGGATAATCCTGTCCGGTAGCAGCGAAAAAGATTTAGTGGCAGACTTCTTTGCCCATTCCGGGACGACACTGATTGCTGGGGAGAGATTGAATAGGAAGGTGTATACTTTTGATATTGACCCTGTATTTGCAGAGATTACCATAAGGAGGTTGGAACACCTTAGAAGGACGGGTAAGACAGGCTGGCAGTGGCAGAATCCTTTTCCTGAGGTAGAAAAGCCAGTAAGGGGTAGGGGCACGGCACGCCGTGCCCCTGCTACCGCCTGCAACCCTTAACCGTAGCTTATCCCATGTTAGTAGCCCTTGACATAGGAAACACCAACATACACCTTGGGGTATTCCAGGGTGGCCAGGGCCACCCCCGACCAAGACTCCTCTTCCATAAAGTCATGAGGGCAGAAGAGGTGGACCTGGAGGAGTTGGCCCTGGGGTCCTATCTACCCCTGATTTCAGAGATACTACTGGCCTCCGTTAATCCCAAAGTGGAAGACGTGTTCTGTACGTGGCTGGAAAAGAACTACCCTAAGAAGCCGCTTAAGTTCCCGGTGGATATAAGAGTCCCTATTCCAGTCCTTGTCAGAGAACCCCACAGGGTAGGGATTGATAGGCTCTTAAACGCCGTGGCTGCTTACGAGAAGACCAGGGGGACAACCATCGTGGTAGACATGGGTACGGCCATTACCGTAGATGCCATCTCCGAGAAGGGGGAGTTCCTGGGAGGGATAATAGCCCCTGGCCTGGAGTCCTCCAGGAAGGCACTCCACCTCCGTGCCGCACTACTCCCGGAGGTGACCCCGGAAAGGCCAGACTATTATATAGGCAAGGATACCGTAGAGGCCATAACCTCTGGCCTGTACTGGGGGACTGTCGGGATGGTAGAAAGGTTGATAAAGGGGGTTAAAAAAGAGGTGGGAGGAGAACCCAGGGTAATTGCTACAGGTGGTGATGCCAGCCTCTTTGCTGCGGACGTTGGCCTCTTCCAGGAGGTGATTCCCCATCTCACCCTTGAGGGTATGGTGCTGGCCTATAGTAGATAGTAGTCAGGGGTCAGCTTGCTGATTTCTGATTGCTGATAGCTGACTACTGTCTGCTGTCTACTGATTTCTTCACCCTGTCAACGAGTCCCTGGTATCTGTGGT
>JASEHG010000012.1:0-2043 GCA_030018855.1 Candidatus Brocadiaceae bacterium | reverse complement strand
ATTTTATATTGCTATCCCCTACACCCTACCCCCTATCCCCTAGTTTGCTACTCCCTAGCTTTGCCCTTTCATGGAGTTGATGCTAATCTTTACCCTGTCAATGAGGCCCTGGTATCTGTGGTCCTTCCTCAGGTTCTCCAGGTCACTATCCCTTTGCAGGTGTACCAGGTCTTTATACCCCAGGGCCACCGCCTCTTCCAGTGCCTTAAAGGCGGCGTCCACGTCCCCCAGCAGTGAATAGCTACAGGCCAGGTTATAATGGGCTACTGGGTCTTCCGGTCTAAGCCTGACCAAGTTCTGGTCTACCTTCAACCCCTCTTTGTATCTCCCTGTAGCTGTATAGACGTTACCAAGGTACATCAAGCAATCCACATGGTTGGGGTTATTCTCTAATATACCTTCAAGGAACCATATAGTGAAATCCTCACTGCTCTTATTGAATTCCTTGGCCTTCAGGCGGAAGTTGTACTGGGGGAGTTCCATCTGGGGCAACTGGTGCATTCCTAACATTTTTTCCATGAGCTATTTCTCTTGCTTAAAAATACTAATAGCCTAAACTGCACCGTATGTCAAGGTGGAGGTGAGCCAGTAGGGGCACGTTGTCCGCCTGAGCCTGCCCTGAGTAAGCCAAAGCCCTGAGCCGAAGGCGAAGGGGAAGCCGAAGGGGCGGATGCCCCATGTCTATATACTCCACAGGCTAAGCATAGATTTTTCTTGACCCTGTGGTTGCTCCCCTTATAATCAAGGCTCAAATTCCAAGGCCCAAAACCCAAGACTTTGGGATTTGAATCTTGGAATTTGGATTTTTTCAATGCGAGCCGTGGTACAAAGAGTAAGTTACGCCCAGGTTAAGGTGGCAGGGGTTGAAAATATTCAACCCCTGCATAGCAGGATTGGTCGTGGCCTGGTGGTGCTGGCAGGTGTAGGGGTAGGAGACACAGAAGAAGATGTGGAGTACCTGGCCGCCAAGCTTTCTGGCCTCAGGGTCTTTGAAGATTCTAATGGTAAGATGAACCTGTCCCTGGAGGAGGTGAAGGGCCAGATGCTGTTAGTCAGTCAGTTTACCCTTTATGGGGACTGCCGAAAGGGGCGCAGGCCCTCCTTTGACCAATCAGCGGGGGCAGAGACGGCTCAGAGGCTTTACAACCTTTTGGTGGAGTCCTTACGCCGTAAGGGTATAGTGGTGGCAGAAGGCAAGTTCCAGGAGAAGATGCTGATAGAGCTGGCAAACGATGGGCCAGTAACCCTCCTCCTGGACAGCAAGAGACATTTCTAAAGGGAGGACTATGCAAAGGTTATTAGTCCTTGTGTTTTTCGTGTTCCTGCTGGGCGGCTGTGCAGAAGTTCCTAAGGAGACGGTGAGTCTTCCCTCCCCTGCCAAGAGGCCATTAGTAATAGAGCCTAAGAAGGAGGAGACCCCTATAGTGCTGAGCATACCCCGTGTACCCGTTGCAAAGAAGTGGAAGTACGTAGTGGTCCACCACAGCGCCTCCCCTTCTGGGAGTGCGGATGCCTTTGACTACTTTCACAGGGTGAAGAGGGGATGGGAGGGGGGTCTGGGCTATCACTTTGTAATAGGAAATGGCCATGGCTCTGGTGATGGTCAGGTAGAGGTTGGTCACCGATGGCTCTACCAATCCCACGGGGCCCATGCGGGGCAGGCGGAGTATAACCAGCGTGGTATTGGGATATGTCTGGTAGGTAATTTTGAAGAGGATTATCCAAGCCCCCAGCAGATGGCAAACCTGGTTGCCCTGATACGAGAACTACAGCAGCTTTGCGACGTACCTTCTGAAAACGTCGTCCTTCATAGGCATATTCGTGACACAGAATGCCCCGGCAGGAACTTTCCGTATTACGAGGTTCTGGCCCAATTGCTGCGTTAAAAGTCTGCAGGGGTTAGGTTGCGGTAGACAGGGTAAAAGATTCTTACCTGTTGTCTGTCCCCCGCTCCCTATCTCCTATTTTTCACCCGGATGATACCTTTTAAAGATAAAAACCCATCGGGGACGTTCCCCTTTGTTGTAATAGCCCTCATCGGTC
>JASEHG010000129.1 GCA_030018855.1 Candidatus Brocadiaceae bacterium | reverse complement strand
CCAAAACTATTTTATGCCCCCTCTTTACACCCTGCCTGACAAACTCACTTCCAATAAAACCAGCCCCACCTGTAACCAAAAGTTTTTTCATTTAATCACCTTAAAAAATATCTTTAGAAAAATCTGTCTCTTGAATTTATACTAGGCCAATAAACCCAAAAGATATTGTCCATATCCATTCTTTTTAAAAGGTTCTGCAAGCCTCAACAGTTGGTCTTTATCTATGTACCCCAATCTGTACGCAATTTCTTCTATACATGCTACTTTCAGGCCCTGTCTTTTTTCTATAGTTGCTATAAACTCCCCAGCTTCTAGCAGACTTTCGTGTGTCCCCGTATCAAGCCATGCAAAACCTCTTCCAAGAAGTTCAACTCTAATCTTACCATTTTTGAGGTATTCTTTACTTACCTCCGTTATCTCAAGTTCATTCCTCTCTGAGGGTCTAATACCCTTGGCAATCTTTACAACCTTGTTGTCATAAAAATACAAGCCGGTTACCGCATAATGGGATTTGGGGTACCTGGGCTTTTCCTCCAGGGATAAGACGTTTCTATTATCATCAAATTCAACTACGCCATATCTTTCAGGGTCATTAACATAATACCCAAATATTGTTGCGCCCCCTTTTGTTTTCACATCGTGCACAGATTTTTTTAGTATCTCCACAAGACCATGGCCATAAAAAGTATTATCTCCAAGTATAAGACAGACATCATCCGTGCCTATGAAATGCTCTCCAATTATAAATGCCTCTGCAATACCATTTGGATGGGGCTGTTCCTTATAGGTGAAATTAAGCCCCAGATGAGACCCACTACCAAATATGTCTTTGAATCGTGGCAAATCGTGAGGAGTAGAAATTATGAGGATATCTCGTATGCCAGCAAGCATAAGTACAGATAGGGGATAATAAATCATTGGCTTGTCATAAATAGGCAATAGCTGTTTACAGACGGCCATTGTTATTGGATAAAGCCTCGTGCCACTCCCGCCTGCTAATATGACACCTTTCATCAACTACCCCTCACAATTTGACTCTTTAAATCTTCCAGGTTGAGTATTGATTGGCAATGTGCGTCATCACTGAGGTCTTGCCGGAAAGAACGTCTGGAGGCCGTAGTAAATGTCTTGTAATATTGTCCCCTCTCGGCTCTTGATAAGGCCTCTCTTCTCGTAATCCTCAAACATCGCAAATTATCGCAAATAACGGCCCGCAAATCAACACCCTCGTATCTGCTAGGTTAGCTGCCCCGCGACCCGTCTAGGCTCATTTCTAAATTTGCCCCGCCCTTTTCAGTCTATAGCCCATACCCTACTACTGAATTCTGACTTCTGAATTCTTAATTCTTGCCCTAGCCCCTGCCCCCAACCCCCATTGCCGGAGGACTGTTGAAAATCCGCCTCGGTCGGGAAGACCGACAACCCGTCCTTTCCAAAGGGTTGTGTTTTTGTTATACTCCCCGACCATGGCCGCCGTTGACCTGTCTACGGAGCTTTGTGGTGTAAGGCTTCAAAACCCCACAGTCCTGGCCTCTGGCATCCTGGGCACAAGCAAAGGCCTGCTGAAGAGTGTGGCCCGGGCAGGTGCCGGGGCCGTAACGATAAAGTCCTTGAGCCTGGAACCCCTCCCCGGCCACAATAACCCCATAGTGGTAGGGTTTGAGGCCGGGATGCTTAATGCCGTGGGATACGCCAACCCTGGCATCAAGGAAGGGGCCAAGGAATTCAGCAACCTCAAAGAGGTGGGGGTGCCCGTAATTGCCAGTATCATAGGCAGGGGGGTAGGGGACTTTATGAAGGTGCTGGAGGGGCTATGGGGGCTGGACTTTGCCGCCGTGGAGGTATCCCTCTCATGCCCGCATACGCCTGGTTACGGGATGATGGCGGGGCAGAACACCCCGGAGGCCACCAAGGAGATTGTCTCCGCTGTACGTAAAGGGACGGAACTACCCCTGCTTGTGAAGCTCTCCCCCAACATCCCAGAGATAGGTAGGGTGGCCCGGGCCGCAGAGGAGGCCGGAGCCGATGGCATTACGGCCGTTAATACCCTGGGCCCAGGGATGTTAATCAACATTGAGGCCCGTCAGCCCATACTGGACTTCAAAGTGGGTGGCGTCTCAGGGCCAGCCCTCAGGCCCATTGCCCTCAGGTGCGTCTACGACATTTATAAGACGGTAAAAATCCCTATCCTGGGGGTGGGGGGCATATCCGCCGGGCGTCATGCCGTAGAGATGCTCATGGCTGGCGCCTCTGCCGTAGGCATTGGCACTGCCGTCTATTCCCAAGGGATAGAGGTCTTTGGCAAGGTATGCCAGGAGATGGGGGAATGGATGGAGGCCAATGGCTGCCGCTCAGTAAAAGAGTTGATAGGGGCTGCCCATGCACCTTGAGGTGGTAATGGTGAGATATTTCCTCCTGACCGCTTTGGACAAGAGAGAAAGTTTATTAAAATAACAAGGGAAGATTTATTAGCGTATCTTTAGTAAAATAAGGCTTGGAAGTGGAAACTTACCATGCGTAAGAGCGTTATATCTAGAGAGCAATTGACGATGTTTAATACGTGTAAATCCATTGTCCTAAGGGATACGGAGGAATATCTTAGTAACGTCCTTGGTGAAAATATAATAAACCTGAGACAGGAACTAAAAGACGACATCCTAAGTACTACCTATCTGACACATGCCATCCATAACGTTTACCCCGCCAAATTTATCCCGCAAGTCCCTAGATTTGTTATAAAGAAATTTAATCTAAAGGGCAAAATAATCTTGGACCCTTTTGCTGGTTCTGGAACTACAGCAGTAGAGAGCCTCTTGACTGGAAATAGCAATATATCAAATGATGTTAACCCCATTACTAAATTTCTGGTAGAAATAAAAACCTTAAGGTTTAATCCTAAGGACTACTTTGACTATTTAGATAGATTAAATTACCACGTTAGCTCCATGGCTAAAAATGAACGTCCATATATACCAAGGTGGGGGAATTTAAGCTATTGGTATCCTGCAGATATTTTAACGTCATTAACAAAGATATGGGGTTATATCCACAATATTGATGAGGGCGAGGCCGATATTAAAAATATCCTAAAGGTAAGCGCCCTATATATCTCAAGAAAATACTCGTATGGCGAGGATGAATCTCCCAAACTATTTAAGTCCAAACATAAGACTGCGAAGATGAAAGAATTATTAGACAAATTTCATAAACTCGGTGAAGAACTGTTACGGGCAGAAATATTGGGCAAAGCAAGGCAATACCTAGACTGCATCGTTCAATTCAATTATCGCATGAGGCCGGAGTACCAGAGGATATATTCGTTTAATAAAAGCAGGGAACAATTTTTGTTAATCCTTAATAATAGCCTAGAAGAATTGGGGCAAGAGATTCCAGAAGAAACGATTGATTGTATAGTAACTTCTCCCCCTTATATTTATGCCCAGGAATATTTTAGGTCTACCAAAATAGACATGTACTGGTTAGATATGGTTGACGACAAATCCGTTAGAAGACTCACCAAGATGGAAATTGGACAGAAGCTTAAACCAATTTCCGACCTGGATAGTTTTCTCTTAAAGATTGAGCCGTATAAAAATGCCCTTAGGACTATAAAGAAACGTTCTGAGAATTTTAAGACAAAAGAGAATATCCCTCGTTTTGAGGCGTACTTTAGTGACATGCTATATTTTATCCGATTGTCCGCTCAGTTATTGGCAAAGAAAGGAATATTGGCAATCTTTATAGGTGAACCAAAAGTATTTGGCTCGCCTATAAACGTAAAAGACATAATATCAGAAATGCTGACAAAAAATTGTTTTAAACTAACAGATACCCTCTTTGACGTCATAAAAAGTAGACATCTGTTAAGAAACAGGCTCAATGAGAACCCGAATGGGATATTAGGAGAGTGGTTAATCATAGGGGAAAAACTGTGAGCATAACTTTTACCAAAACAGAATTAGGTAATAAGGCAGAAATCAGGAGAAAGTTAGAGGAAGTCATTCCTATATTCGGAGCTATTTCAAAGATTTACAGTGAGAACGAACTTTTTAGCCTTATCCTTTCTACCATTAGAGCAAATGAAGCTAACGTTGTTGATACGAAGAAGACTAAGACCAGAACACAATACATTGTAGATTCAGAGAAGATCAAACATTGGATAGAAAAAAGACTGGTTCCAAACACCATCCAGATAAGTGTGGATGACAAAGAGCTTTTAAGACTTCTAATATTTTCCCTGGCAATGCCTTATAAGATGTTAAAAGGTGAAACGAGAGCAACTACGAGTGAAAAGACACGAAGAGGAAAAGAACGGGGATTTGAACAGATTTTCTCTGACACGTTTGTTGGGAAAATAGGGGAGGTCTTTTTTAAACAGCACGCAAAACAAAAATTTGGTAGAGACATTATTTTAGACTGGAATATTAGTAGAGAAATAAAGACCTTTAAATCAGACATAGTAGATTCAAAAAAGATAGTGAGTATCAAGTCTACCGACACACTTGAAAGTATCTGGGCAGAAGCCCCTAAAGAGGCAGACTACGGAGTCCTGGTTAAAGTCTCTCTGCCTAAAGATTTCCTTATGAAGATTCTTGCCCATATCAGTAGCCTAGAAAAGCTCCTAAATTTCGTTAAAGAAAAGATACAAAAAGATATAGCTGCCTCCGACACTATAGACCTTGTTAATTTTATTAAAGAGACAGCCTATGGGGAACAAATGGCAATCAAAGGGTTTACATGTGGGTTTTTTAAGACATCAGAATCTACATTGAAGCATAAGGGAGACAAACTACCCTACATTGGAGGCGAATTTGAAGTTTATGAAGATAAACATCTTACAAAATGCAATGAACTAAAGTCTTCTGAACAAGACTGGGAAGGTTTTTTTAGAGATATATTTTGATTCCGCAGAAGGAGGCGTTTAGAAGGCATTGCTACTTGAGCCGGTAATGATGCGGATTGAGGAGGTAATCCAGGAATCTAGCCTCGTCAGGAGTTTTATCTTCAAGAAATCTCTGGAATACCAGCCCGGACAGTTCATTATGCTCTGGATACCCAGGTTGGACGAGAAGCCCTTCAGTATCTCTTATCATGGCAAAGACTTCTTCGGCGTAACCGTTGCCCTCAAGGGCAGATTCACCCAGGGGTTGCACGAGATGAAGGTGGGGGAGTGGGTAGGCATCAGGGGGCCTTTCGGCAGGGCCTTTAATCTGGAGGCTGGAAGGGCCTGCCCTGAACCAATAAGGTTCAGGGCCTGCGTAGTGGGTGGCGGGGTGGGCATGGCCTCCCTAGCGGTACTCATTGAGAGGTTGGAGGATTCTGTGGTGGTGCAAGGGGCAAGGACGGCCGCAGAACTCCTCTACCGCAACCGGTTCAAGGACATGCTCCTCTGTACAGAGGACGGCTCTGCAGGGACAAAGGGTGTACCCACAGACCTGCTGGAAGACTTGTACAGACACTACAGATTTGACGCCATCTATACCTGCGGCCCGGAGGCCATGATGGTAAAGGTATTAGAATTTGCAAGGGAACACAACATCTACATGCAGGCCTCCCTGGAACGGTACATAAAATGTGCCGTGGGGGTGTGCGGACAGTGCTGTTGTAATGGACTTAGGTTGTGCGTAGAGGGGCCGGTGCTGGACGGTGGGACACTAGAGAAACTGGAAGACTTCGGCAGATACGCCCGACTCGGAAACGGGCGCAGGGTGCCTATTGGAACATATTTAGGGAAGAAAACTTAACCATCTCTATACCTTACAATCCGAGACCTCTGAAAAACATGCGCAGTGTCATTCTGAGGGAGCGAAGCCGA
The DNA here is from genome assembly GCA_030018855.1 of Candidatus Brocadiaceae bacterium. GTDB lineage: Bacteria > Planctomycetota > Brocadiia > Brocadiales > Bathyanammoxibiaceae > 2-12-FULL-52-36. The sequence goes on along the minus strand of JASEHG010000129.1, from coordinate 30 downwards.
AGCCCTGAGCAGAGCGAAGGGGAAGCGACC
>JASEHG010000128.1 GCA_030018855.1 Candidatus Brocadiaceae bacterium | reverse complement strand
GTATGCAACTGTAGGCATGCAGCATCCGAAAATTAAAGAGATTATATCTTTCTACAAACATCCAATTAAAGTGGAGAAAGTAGACGTAGAAAGCTTTTGTGGTGATAATTAGAGTTGATTTTCATTAAATCCGAACATTCCTGCAAATCCCGCTGTTCTTCCCCAAAGAACAGGGTGTTATAGATGATATTAAGGGCCTGGACGTATCCCTACTTACCCCCCTGGAGGCACTGAATAAACTGGATGAGCTAAAGAAGAGACTGATGGACTAGGGGATAGAAAATATAAATTATTTACTACCCCCTACTCCCTATCCCCTATTCCCTAGTTATAAATTCCTTGATGAAGCCTTTGGTGGTTGTTATAATCCACTCAAGAATAGTTGGCCTCTGGAGATAGAGGTGTACCTAACGGAGATTTGCTGTGTTTAAGAGAGATGCTATACCTTCCATAGACCCGTCCTTGGGCCGAAGCCCTGTCCCTGAAAGAGGTAAGAGCGAAGGAACAGGGAAGGGAGGAGGGAGGCGGACTTTCTCGGACAATGGCCGCAGTCCTTGGGGCAGGCGGTTTAAACGAAAGATAGTAGCTTTCTACGAGTTCCTGGGGGAGTGGATGTACAGGGTAGTGTGGGTACTCTCTTACCCGGTGGTGAGGCTCTTTTTTAAACTGGAGGTTAAGTATCCAGAGCGGATTCCTAGGGAGGGTCCAATAATACTAGCGGCTAACCACCACAGCCATCTAGACCCCTGGATACTCCAGATAGCCTTCCCCAGGAGGATAACCTATATGGTGAGTTTTGCCTTCTATAAGGGGCTGGGCTGGTGGTTCTATCGTATGCACAAGGCTATACCTCTAAAGGAGAAGGGACTCAACAAGGAGGCATTTGTCAGGGGGCTGGAGGTGCTGAAGGAGTCAGGGGTTATAGCCATCTTCCCAGAGGGATGGGATAATGGTCGTGTGGAGGCCTGGCATGGAAACCCCGGGGTGGCTATGCTTTCCTCCAGGAGTCATATTCCCGTCTTACCTGCTAAGATATCTGGGGCTAAGGAGGCCCTGCCCAAAGGGGCAATCTTCCCTCGCTTTGTAAAGATAACCGTAACTTATGGGGAGCCTATCCCTTTCAATGGTGCAGGAAAGCCCAATAAAGAGGCGCTGAGGAGGATGACTGACTTGATAATGGAGAGGATAAAGGGGCTGTCATGAAAATATTTAAGGATTGGGGCAGTCCTTTGCGAACAGATTCGTTTCCCCTTCTCCACCTCAGGAGGATACAGGACTTTGGCTCGCTCCTCAAGCGGATTCGTCCCGGAGGAGGGCTTCCTTTAATTAAAGATATCGCCCTTTACAGTAGGGAGTTCACCCTGGGGAATGGTCCCAGGGCATGCCTATTAATCCACGGCCTGGGTTGCGGTCCCATCCAGATGAAAGAGTTGGGAGAGCGACTTGCCCCTTCCGGCTTTACCGTCAGGGGGATACTCTTACCAGGTCATTGTGAAGGCACGGAGGCCCTGGGGGCCGTCCACTGGCTAGACTGGTACAGAAAGGTAGAAAGAGAGTATTTAAAGTTGCGGCGGGATTTTGAGCACGTCTCCGTAGTGGGCTTTTCCACTGGAGGGCTCCTGGCCTTGAAGTTAAGCAGTCATTACCCAGTGGATAGGGTAGCCAGCCTCTCAACCCCTATGTTTATAATTAGCGAGCATTTTCCCCTTAAGAAACTGCTGGAGGTGACGGAGAAACTCTTTACCAGGGTAAAGACCGTCCGCAAGAGATGGCCCATACATTCCGAGGAATTAAAGGGTCATCTCATGTTCCCCACTGTCTCCCATTTCCCCATAACGACAATAAAAACCCTGGGCGAACTTATTAAGGCAACCAAGACATCGCTTGACAACGTCCACTCCCCCCTCCTGGTGGTCCACTCAAGGAAAGACCTAGTGGCCGCCCCCTTCAGTGCTTTTTATATCTTCCACTATGCCCGCTCTATGGAGAAAAAGCTCGTATGGCTGAAACGCAGTAATCATGTGATGATGTTTGACAGAGAAAAGGCCTTACTCTTCAAGGCGGTGAGGGGTTTCTTAAGAAGCGGAGAGGATGAATCCGCAAGTCCATCTTTAGTAGGGGTTAGTCAGGGACCAGCCTCAGAATACAGAACTCAGTAGTCAGAATTCAGATTCCGTATCCTTTTTCTTCTTGCTACTCCCTAATCCCTACTCCCTGCCCCCTAATTCCTACCCTGCGGGCTGCCTATTGCATAGACGTAGTGGTCGTTAGCCCCAAAGTATATGGTGCCATCGGGGCCTATGGCGGGGGAGGACTCTACCCAGTCCTCGGTCCTGAAACTCCACGTAAGTTGGCCCTGCGGGTTGAGTGCATAAAGTTTCCCCACACGCTGTCCCCCCTCGTCCAGTTCTGCGGCACCAAAATAAACTGAACCGTCTGCGCCCAGGGCTGGAGAGGACTCAATCCAGCCCCCCGTCTTGTAGGACCACTTCAAGTTCCCGTCTGGGCCAACGGCATAAAAATTCTTGTCATAAGAGCCAAAGTAGAGGGTACCGTCCGGCCCCAGGGCTATAGAACACTGGATAGCCTTCCCGGTCTGTACCCTCAGCACCACCTCCCCTCCGTGCGTAAAACCATACAACCTGCCGTTCTCAGAGCCTATATAAACCCCTCCCTTAGGACCTGCGGTAGGTGAGGAAAAAGAGGAATAAATGTCTCTACCATACCGCTTGCTCCATTTAAGCCCCCCATTAGGGCTAAAGGCAAATAGTAGTCCTCCATTTGTACCAAGAAATATTGTGCCGTCAGGAGATAGGCATGGGCTAGAGCTTATGGGGCTGTGGGTGTCATATTCCCAGAGGTGTCTCCCCTCGGGGCTGAGGGCGTAGAGTTTATAATCACTGGAGCCGATATAGATAGTCCCCTCGGGGCCAATAACGGGGGAGGAGAGTATGCTGTCCCCAGTCTTGTAACTCCAGAGTAGTGTACCATCGGGCCTTAGGGCGTAAAGGTTACAGTCTCTGGAGCCTATGTAGATATTACCGGTGGGGCTGATGGCAGGGGAGGAAGTTATACCCTTTTGGGCAGAGAAACTCCATTTCTTCTCACCCTCTGGCGTGAAGGCATAGAGCTGACCGTCCTCAGAGCCTATGTAAATGGTGCCATCTGCACCAATGGCAGGAGACGAGGTGACTTTACCCATTACGGGGAACCGCCACCTGAGCACCCCCTCTTTTATCCCACGATAGGTGCTACTGCCAGAATGCGCGGGGTCGCATCTGAACATTGGCCATGGGGGCCAGGGGGGCCATGGGGTATCGCCCGTTGTCTCGTGGTTCGCCTCGGCCACTACAGGCCCGTAGGGTAGGGGCGTATCGCAATACGCCCCTACTAAAAGACTCGCCAGGAGATACCCCAGGAGATACCGTTGTACACTACCAGGAGGTGGGGCCATGTCTAGGGTCATGCCAAGAGCAGGGGCAATCCGCCGGGTTCCTTCGGGTAGGGGCAATTCATTAATTGCCCCTACAATATGGAGAATCCTCCATCCACAAAGATGGTCTGACCTGTTATGTAGTCAGAGGCCTGTGAGGCCAGGAATATGACCACCCCTGCGAGGTCTCCTGGCTGGCCTGTCCTCTTCATCGGAATCTTTCCCGTAACGGCCTTTCTCACTGCAGGGTCTTCCAGCATGGCCTTGGTCAGTTCCGTCTCCATAGTCCCCGGGGCAATGGCGTTGACGTTGATATTGTATCTGGCCCATTCCACCGCCAGGGCCCTGGTGAGCTGGATTACTCCCCCCTTACTGGCGCAATAGGCGCTGGCGTTGTTGGCCCCTAATGCGCCCAGGGCCGCCGCCATATTTATCACCTTGCCCCTTTGCCTCTCCACCATGTGTCTCCCCACCGCCCTGGAACAGAGATAGGTGCTGGTGAGGTTGGTGTTTATTAGATTGTGCCAGTCCTCAAGGGTAGACTCCACGATGGGTTTTCCTAAATACGTGCCCACGTTATTTACGAGGACATCAATCTTTCCGAACTCTTCTAGCGTCCTGGAGACCACTGCCTCTACCCCTTCTGCCATGGTAACGTCCGCTATCACGGGGAGGGTCTTTACGCCAAAGTCGGCTATCTCTCTGGCTGCCCCTTCTAGTCTCTCCTTGTCTCGTCCCACGAGGACCAGGTTGGCACCTACCTCTGCCAGGGCCATGGCCATTGACTTGCCCAGGCCCCTGCTGGCCCCGGTAACAATGGCCACTTTATTCCTTAATTGAAAGAGTTCTATGCACATGGCACATGTAGGTTGTAGGGGCACGTTGCGACGTGCCCCTACCATATTTCTATTTCTGAGCGAATTGGCGGACGTAGACCACCAATGCCTGCACCTCTTCCATGTTTAACTTATCCTTAAAGGGGAACATCTTCTCAGAGCCGTTAAGTATCTGCTCAACGAAGCGGGTATCCGGCCTGGTCTTCTGCCACTCTGCGTTAGTAAAGTCCGGGGTACCGAGGCCTTGCCCCAGGTCAGTACCCTTACCGTCTTCACCATGACATGGAATGCAGTGGGTCTTGAAGAGTTTCTTGGTATCTATCTCCGCTCCTTCACCTATGCTCAGGACAGGCCGCACAGTCCCGGAAAGGCAAAGGAAAAATCCCAACAGAATAACTATAGGCAATACATTACGTATATCTCCGTCCTCCGCTATCTTTTGTTTAGGCAATAATATACGAGACCGCAGACAAAATCAATATCACTCTTGTAAGGTAGAACTAATATGTTAGAATCCTTGTCCGGGATTCAGAATCTTCAATCTGGCCACTAGACAAGGTTAAAATGAGAATCACAGGTAAATCAGTCTGGGTAGGCTCTGGGTTTCTAATCAGTGGTATCTGCCTCTGGCTCTTTGTTAGAGATATAGAGTGGGGCCGTGTCGGCATGGCCCTAAGAGAGGCGAAATATTTCTATGTCCTCCCCTGTCTATTGGGGCTAGCCCTGGTTTATGTCCTCAGGGTGCTTAGGTGGCAGAGCCTTGTCTCCGAAGTAAAAAGGGTCTCTTTTGTAAACATATTTTCTGCCACTGCCATTGGCTTTATGGCCAATAACCTTTTACCTGCCAGGGCCGGAGAAATAGTAAGGACGGTAATCCTTGGGAAGAAAGAAGGCCTGGGAATGGCCACAGTCTTTGCCACGATAGTAATGGAGAGACTGCTAGACTCTATGAGCCTGATTATCCTGGCCATCGTGGTCTTTGCCCTTATCCCTTCCGTACATACTGGTGCCGGCACAAACCCTACGCCACAGGAGGTTCAGGATGCGCACTTCTTACTCCAGATAAAATCCGGAATAGGGATAATGGGGGCAATGTGTGTAGTAAGCCTCCTCTTATTCATTATCCTGGACTTGTACTCCAAACAGGCCATGGACATTATTGGCCGATTCCTCTTCTTCCTGCCCCACAACCTTAAGGGAAAGATTATAAGTCTCCTGGAATCCTTCGTCTTAGGGCTGAAGGTGTTGAAAGGTGTAAAACAGGTAGTATGGTTATCTGTCCTCTCTTTTGGCGTCTGGTTTTTGTCTATAGCTGGTACTTATATCCTGGGTTACTCTTTTGGGATAGAGATACCTTTCACCGGGATGTGTCTGGTAGTGGTGTGCACGGGGCTGGCCGTAGCGATACCTCAGGCACCTGGCTATATAGGGGTCTTCCACCTGGCAGTACTAAAGTCCCTTGAGATCTTCCACGTAGAGACATCGGTAGCCCAGAGCTTTGCCATTGTCTTATGGACAGTCAATTTGTTTGTAACCCTGACTATGGGAAGTTTCTTCCTGTGGAGGGAGGGTATGGGTCTTGGGCAGATGGCGAGGGAGCCCACCTCTCCTCCTGCAGAACTATAAAACAAAGCCCTGTCTTTACAACCTGAGACCTCTGCAAAAGTCTCAATGATACGTCCTGTCATTCTGAGCGAAGCGAAG
>JASEHG010000127.1 GCA_030018855.1 Candidatus Brocadiaceae bacterium | reverse complement strand
CATCCCATATTTCTGTTGCCTTCTTTTGTCTAAATATGGGATGTGTCCCTAATTGACCCCTGCGGTGGGCCTATTTAGCATCTGCGGCACAGCGGAATCCCACGGCCTTGTTCCTCTCCTCCGCTCTCCCCATGGACCTTTTTGAGCAACGCAGGAGATAAGCGGAATTTGCGAATAGGGAGCCTCCCCTTATGGCACGCGTACCGGTGGGGGCCTCCGGACCTTTAGGGTTACTGTTGGGGGCAGTCTTGTAGTAATAGCGGTCAAACCAGTCACTGCACCACTCCATTACCCCTCCCGCCATGTCATTGCACCCATAGATGCTGTTACCTGGCTCATAACTTCCCACGGATAAGCTCCCCGCAGCCCCCCAGTTTACCCTGCTGGCGCTAAAGACGTCTCCCCAGGGGAAACGCCTCCCATCCGTACCCCGTGCCGCCTTTTCCCACTCCGCCTCGGTGGGCAGTCGCCTCCCCGCCCAGGCCGCAAAGGCATAGGCATCGTACCAGTCTATGCGTATGACCGCATAGTCAGGGTGGTCAAAATATCTGTCCTCATACCACTTCTCAGGATAATGGTCCTTATTCTTTGGTTCATCCGGACAGCATTTGCTGTGGTCACCACTCCTTCTTATGTAATCCAGGAACTCCCAGTAAAGGGCATTGGTAACCTCGTATTTGTCAATATAGTAGGCGTCCAGGTAGACCTCCCTTTGCGGGGTCTCTTCCACCCTGGCATTCTGGCTTATTGTCTCGTAGGGGTCTGCCCCCATAGTGAAATTCCCCGCTGGGATGGGCACCATCTCCGTCCACTTCGCCCTATTCTTCTCCAGGGCCTCTTTCATCACCCTGGCCCTTTCTTCCTCCCTCTCCTGGAACCGCTTTTCCTTCTCCCATGGCTTCAGACCAATTTCTGCCTTCTCCAGTGCGGCAACGTACCGTTCTATGCCCTCCCGCTCCTTATGATTCGGAGGGATGAGGCCCAGGCACTTATCCAGATGCCTCAGGGCCTCCTTTTTATTGCCGAGTTGCCAGTACACACCCCCCAGACTGTATTGTAGATTGGGGAGGTTGGGATAGGCCTTTTCCGCCTTTTTATACTCCTCCAGGGCCTCTTCAAACTGGGCCTCCTCCCTGAGCTTATCCCCCTTTTCAATAAACTTCTTGGCCAGCTCCTTTGCCTGTTCTTCGGTAAGCCCTTCAGGGATGGTTTCGTTTACCTCCGATAATTGTGGTATTAGTGATTTTCCGTGACGACGGCAGAATTTCTCCCCCGGCTGCCCCTTTTCTCCACAATCCGGACAGACCATCTCCACGTCTACCTCTACAAGCGATTTACCGTCCTTGCCGCAGAAGCCGGTGTCCTCCATGTATATCTGGCCGCACTCCGGGCACCTCCTGGCCTTGACGAGACCAGAGACCTCTGCTTGTATCAGTCCTAAACACGTCATGATACCAATAATGACTAGAGCCAAGAATAACCTCACCAGTCTACTCCTCCAAAGTTTGTCCGTGCGAAGCAAAGGGACTGTACGTCCTCTATAAAATATCTAAAATTTTTATTTTAGCACATTAACCCCAGAAATCAACCTGTCATGCTGTAGGGACAGATTTCCCCCCCTTACATGAAGTCCAGTAAAAGGACTTGAAGACAAGAGGCTATTATGGTAAACTTTTCAGACTTTTTGATTACGGGAAAAACTGGGTAGAAGAGAGGAGACAAGTCTGCCCCGGGCCACTCCGCCTCAGGCGGATGACCCTCTTGGGCGGACGAGAGGAGGGTTCTTAATGATAGAGAGCCTTTTGCGCTGGATAGAGTGGGCACAGCAAAATAAAAGGACGGCTGGTATCGGCCTTGGCATATTCCTGCTGGTATTTATTATTGTCAACCTTCAGATGTATCACTATTCGGAGACCCCTGAGTTCTGTGGCACCCTGTGCCACGAGATGGACATCCACTACAGCTCGTTTAAGGCCTCACCCCACCACAACGAACACGTCCACAACTGCCACGCCTGTCACGTAGGCCCTGGGATAGGAGGCTTCCTGCACGCCAAGCTCAGTGACGGACTCCATGACACCAAGGAACACCTTAAAGGCACGTTTACCGACGGGCGTGTTATAGAGATTGCCGACGACAGCGTCCCGACCGTAAATATTAATTGTGTCAACTGCCACTCTAAGAAGGAGTACACCAAAGACCCCACCCACCTACCTGCAGTAGCCAAGAGCACCAAAAAGCTGTCCGAAGGTATCTTCAAGGTGCTCTGGTGCACTGAGTGTCATGCAGGACTGGTGCACCCCCACATGCCTGGGGACCTCTTTAAGGCCTATACAGAGATGAAGAAGGCCCATCCGCAGGAGAAGATAGAACCTGTAGGCACTTTTAAGGACGTAGAGTGTCTGGGCTGTCACAAAAACGTTACACCTCAAGTGGTGAAGGAGTGGACCAATGGACTCCATGCCCAAAAGGGCGTTACCTGTGATGCCTGCCACGGCAACGACCACACGGTTATCAAAGAGAGACGCGGACAGGTACCAGCCAACACCTGTTCCCCTTGTCATGAAAAGGCCTATGGAGAGTTTGCTCAGACCAAACATGCGACAGGTCGCACGGTAGCCCAACTACCCCACACGACGGTAACTACCAAAGAACTGAGCATGTACCTCTGTAAAGACTGTCACCGTTTCAGTCAGATTAGGCCCTGGGACCAATCAGGAGTAGACTGCTACGCCTGCCACATGGGCCATACCTTCTCCAAGGCCCAGGCCCAGGAGTCCAAGGCCTGTGAGAAGTGCCATATCGGCGGGCCAGACCATTCCCAGTTAGACATGAAGGAGACCTCCCTGCACGGCAGGTTCTACTCCGAGCTAAGGGCCAAGACCGGAAAGGCACCCAGTTGCCAGACCTGTCATGGGTCAGAAAAGACCCATAACTTTGAGCACTATAAACTCCCTGAGGCCCTCAAGGGTATATAAAACAGGGACCAGGGGTCAGGGATTAGGGGCCAGAAATGGGATGTGGATTGCGAATTTTCAAATCCAAAATCCGCAATCCACATCCCACAACTCCTGCCCCCTGTCCCCTAACCCCTGATTTAGGTATGGGTAAAAACCTGGTACAGAAGATACTTCAGGCCCACCTAGTCTCAGGGGAGCTAAAAACAGGGTCAGAGATAGGTATCTCCATTGACCAGACCCTGACACAGGATGCCACGGGTACAATGGTCTACCTCCAGTTTGAGTCCATCGGCATCCCCAGGGTAAAGACTAAGCTCTCCGTGAGCTATGTGGACCATAACACCCTCCAGACCAGCCTTGAGAACAGCGACGACCACCTCTACCTCCAGACAGTAGCCGCAAGATACGGGATATACTATTCCAAGCCAGGCAATGGTATATGCCACCAGGTACACCTGGAACGTTTTGCCGTCCCGGGCCAGACCCTGTTGGGCTCGGACAGCCACACGCCCACGTGCGGTGGTCTGGGCATGATTGCCATTGGGGCGGGGGGATTAGACGTGGCGGTGGCCATGTCTGGTTCTCCCTTCTTTCTAACTGCCCCCAGGATAGTCCTGGTGAAATTACTAGGACACCTCAGGCCCTGGGTCTCCGCCAAAGACGTCATCCTCCACCTCCTCCAACAGCTTACTGTCAAGGGCGGGGTGGGAAAGATATTTGAGTACGGCGGGCCGGGTATAAGAGGCCTGAGTGTCCCTGAACGTTCCACCATTACCAACATGGGGGCAGAACTGGGGGCCACTACATCCATATTCCCCAGCGATGAGGTCTCCCGTCAATTCCTAAAGACACAGCACAGGGAGAAGGACTGGGTTGAGCAGGGTCCGGATAAGGATGCCCAGTACGAGGAGGAGCTAGAAGTTAATCTAGACAGCCTTGAGCCCCTTATCGCCCTCCCGCACAGCCCCGATAACGTCCGTACCGTGAAGGAAGTGGCCGGGACCAGACTAAGCCAGATATGCATAGGCAGTTGTACCAACTCCTCTTATAGTGATTTAATGGTGGTAGCAAAGATTTTAAAGGGGAAGACCATCCCTCCCGAGGTGAGCGTTACTATAAGCCCGGGTTCCAGGCAGGTGCTGGAGAATATAGCCAGAGAAGGGGCACTGGAGGACCTCATCAGGGCTGGGGCCAGGGTATTAGAGCCTGCCTGCGGCCCATGTATAGGTATGGGCCAGGCACCCCCCTCAGGGGGCGTATCCTTAAGGACGTTTAATCGCAACTTCCGTGGCAGGAGCGGTACCCCCGATGCCCAGGTCTATCTGGCCAGCGCAGAGACTGCCGCCGCCTCTGCCCTTACCGGGGTTATAACCGACCCCAGGGAGTTGGGGAAACCCGTAAAGGTTAAACCCCTCCACAGGGCCATTATAGATGACAAACTCATAGTTCCTCCAGCCGTTGACCCGTCTAAGGTAGAAATTATCAGGGGACCCAACATAAAAGAGATACCAAAAAGAGGACCTATAGAAGACACCCTTGAGGGGGAGGTACTGATAAAACTAAAGGACAACGTCAGCACGGACGACGTCTTACCTGCCGGGACAAAGGTACTGGCCTTCCGTTCCAATATACCTGCAATCTCACGTTTTACCTTTGAATACGTTGACCCGGATTTCGTGAACAGGGCCAGGGAGAAAAAAGGCGGCTTCATCCTGGCAGGGACCAATTACGGCCAGGGCTCCAGCAGGGAACACGCCGCCCTTGCGCCCATGCACCTGGGGGTAAAGGCCGTCCTGGCTAAGTCCTTCGCAAGGATACACAGGGTTAATCTCATCAATGCGGGGATCCTCCCCCTTGTCCTGGAAGGGGAGGCCTCCTACGACCAGATAGACCAGGGAGACCGCCTGAGGCTCAAGGGACTAAGGGAAGCCATAAAGGCGGGGAAGGGCCTTACTGTTACGAATGTGACGAAACGGAAGGAAATCCTGGTAAATCCGCAACTCACCCCCAGAGAGGCCGCAATCATACTGGCGGGCGGTTTACTGAATCATCAAGTAGAGACTGGCAGAAGACTTGTAAGCGCGGGGAACCGAAAGCCATGAGGACAAAGATAACCATAATCGGGGCTGGCAACGTAGGCGGCACCACCGCCCACAGGTTGGCAGAAAAAGAACTGGGAGAAGAGATAGTGCTCCTGGACGCCTATGCCGGGATTGCCAGAGGCAAGGCCCTGGATATGGTTGAGGCTGGGCCTGTGTGCGGCTACGGCATAAAGGTATTGGGTACTGATAACTTTGAGGATGTAAAAGACTCTTATATTACCATAATAACGGCTGGCTTCCCCAGAAGGCCGGGGATGACAAGGGAGGAACTCCTTTTAACTAATGCAGAGGTCGTGAAGAAGATTGTCGTGGAGGTAGTAAGGGTAGCCCCAGAGACAATCATAATCATGGTCACTAACCCTCTGGACGCCATGGCCTATCTTGCCTACAAGGCGAGTGGATTCCCCAGGGAGAGGGTTATAGGGATGGCAGGCATCTTGGACTCCGCCCGCCTACGCACCTTTGTAGCCATGGAACTTGGTATCTCTGCAGAAAATATCCAGGCCATGGTCTTAGGAAGCCATGGCGAGACCATGGTGGCAGTACCAAGCCTTACCACCGTGGCAGGGGTACCTGTGTCAGAGTTAATCCCTAAAGAGAGGCTTGACGCCATCATTGAACGTACCAGAAAGGGTGGACAGGAGATACTGGAACTCCTGAAGACCGGCAGTACCTTTTATGCCCCCTCCGCCGCCATAGCAAAGATGGCGGAGGCCATCCTGAAAGACAAGAAGGAGATACTCCCATGCACCGCCTTCTGCCAGGGGGAATATGGGATAAGGGACATATTTATCGGTGTGCCAGTTAAACTCGGCCGCAGGGGGATGGAGGGGATAACCTCGCTGCCACTGACCCCGGAGGAACTAAAGGCACTGCAGAAATCAGCGGCCGCAATAAGGCCCCAATGTGAAGAGATAGAGAGATTCCTAAAGGGCCAGTCCGCC
>JASEHG010000126.1 GCA_030018855.1 Candidatus Brocadiaceae bacterium | reverse complement strand
CCTTGAACTTTTAAACCCTTGTTTTTTCGGGGGTGGTAAGGGGGGAACTCCCCCCGCTTATCCGCCTCAGGCGGATTACCTATGTCTATAGCTAATACAAGGGCTTTTTATTTTTCCCTTGACATTTCACCATGCCAACCTATAATCCCTTAGAGGTGAACTGCCATGCGAAAAGACAACATTGAACAAGGCTAAAATAAAGAGGGGCGGCATTTTTTTTTGACTTTTTGTGTCCATATATGGTATTATATGACCAGTAAACCTACAACAAGTATAATATCTAATGAGACGGTGAGACCATGCATCCAGTAGATTTCTTCATGGGACTGATGTCCACGGACATTGGCATTGATTTGGGTACGGCTAATACTCTGGTATGTCTACCTGGTCGCGGGGTAGTGCTCTCCGAACCAACGGTGGTGGCCGTAAGGCCTGGGACTAACAAGGTGCTCCTGGGTGGCAAGGCGGTGGGTAACACTGCAAAGGCCATGCTGGAGAAGGCCCCTGATACTATCTCTGTGATAAGGCCGCTAAAACACGGGGTCATTGCCGACTTTGACATCACCGAGGCCCTCCTTAAATACTTTATCCAGAAGGTACATAAGAGAAAATGGGGGTTAAGGCCCAGGTTAATCATCGCCATCCCCTCAGGGATTACGGCGGTAGAGAGGCGGGCGGTAGTTAACTCCTCGGAGAGGGCAGGGGCCAGGGAGGTCTACCTGGTCTCAGAGCCCAAGGCGGCCGCCATAGGCATTGGTCTACCCATCAGCGAGCCTGTGGCCCATATGATTGTAGATATTGGCGGTGGTACCACCGAGGTGGCAGTCCTCTCCCTGGGAGACATCTTTACCCACGTCAGCCTCAGGGTAGCAGGGGATGAGATGGACGAGTCCATAGTCCACTACGTCCGCAATAACTACAACATGGACATCGGGTACAGGACGGCAGAGAACATCAAGCTGGAAATAGGCTCGGCCTATCCCATGGAAGAAGAGGTTACCATGGACATTAAAGGGAGGGATACCATCTCAGGCCTGCCCAGGGCTACGGTGATGAGTTCTGAAGAGGTCAGGGAGGCATTGAGAGGGCCCGTGGATCACATAGCCAATGCAGTAAAGACCGTACTGGAGAGGACTGTGCCTGAACTGGCCTCAGACCTCCTGGAGTACGGGATGGTGATGGTTGGGGGTGGCTCGCTTTTGAGAGGGTTAGACAAATTTCTGGCCGAGGAGACGGGTATGGCCGTCCGTATAGCCGAAGACCCCCTCACCGCAGTAGCCAGGGGCACCGGGATACTGCTGGAAAACCTGGATATCTACAAAGACGTATTACAAAATGAAGAGGTGGAGGCCTAGAAGGCATAATTCCCCCAGGAAGATACTCCTGGCCCTCATTCCTTTGGTAATTTCCCTTGTTCTCCTCAGCCTGCCCTTTGCCTTCTCAGATAAAATAAGGCTACTGGCAGGTTCTCCCTTTGAACCAGTGCAGAAGGCCTTCCTTAAGGCAGGACGAGTGGTTAAGCAGGCCTTCGTATGGGTACCAACCTCCTGGACTGCCTCCAGGAGGGTAAAAGAACTGGAAGGGGAGGTCCAGAGGCTGCAGAACCGGCTGGTCCAAAGAGAGGTTGCCGTAGCCCGGCTCCAGACCGAACTCGCCTCCGTTACGGAGTATTATAAAGAGGTAAAAGTGCCGCAAAGGCCTCTGCTGGCCCACGTGATAGGTTATGACGTCTCAGACTTCAGGAAGACCTTCCTGATAGACGTAGGCTCAAGGCACGGAGTTGCTAAAGATAGCGTAGTACTGGCCCAGGACGCACTGGTGGGGAGGGTATCCTCAGTAGGCCCCTACACCAGTAGGGTGCTCCTAATCACGGACCCGGCCTCCAGGGTACCTGCCAGGATACTGGAGACTAGCGACCTTGGGGTGGTAGAGGGGACTTCGGGCGGGTTATGCCGTCTAAAATACCTGCCCAAGTGGTCCACCTCAGGTGGAAAGGTACAGAAGGGCTTCAGGGTGGTCTCAGCCCCTATCGGAGGCATCTACCCAGACTCCCTCTACATTGCTACCGTGTCAGATGACGTGGAAGAAGAAGGGACACCATATAAGACCCTAAAGCTCAAGCCAGTGGTGGACTTTACCGGGTTAGACACCGTGCTAATCCTCAGCATACCTCCCCTCCAGGACGGTCAGGAGTCACGGGGTATTACTAGCAGTAAAGGAAGCGGGCAGACGCCAGTACCGCTGGCAAGCAGCAGCACCGCTGGCAACAGAAGGTGAGATTGTGCTCTGGGTAATACTAGTAGCCACTGCCCTCTTTATAGCCATCCTTGAGACAACCACCTTCCCCTACAACCTGGGAGGCAACCTCCTGGGGATAAAACCAGACCTCTTCCTGCCCATCACGGTCTTCTGTGCCCTGAGGCTGGAGCTGCTCCAGGCAAGCCTTGTTGGCCTGGTCATGGGGCTTGCCAGGGATTTGTTCTCCAACGACCCCGTGGGCCTGCACAGTTCCTTCTTCGTAGGGATAGCCCTAATCGTCGGACTCCTCAAGGATAAATTCTACAACGACCCCATACTGGTCCAGCTACTGGTAGTCCTGCTTGCCTCACTGATACACCGGGGGGGATGCGCCATAGTTCTCGGGCTGACCTACCACTCCATTGACCCCCTCTCCGTCCTCTGGAAGGTCTTCATGGGCACCCTCCTCACCCTGGTCGTGGCCCCCGTACCCTATTTCCTACTCAAAAAATTTCTACCCCCCGTAAGGTGGAAGGATGTATCCTAACAGACTCAAGATGCTCTTCGTTTTAATAGCGTTGCTCCACCTGGCACTGGTGGGGAGGTTGGCCCAATTGCAACTAGTCCAAGGGGGTAAATACAGTGGCCTGTCCAAGAAACGCCTCGTAAAGGAGCACACCTTATCGGCCCGCAGGGGCAGTATCTACGACCGACACGGTAGACCCCTCGCCCTGGAAGAGGCCTCTTTTGACGTGGAGGTGTGCTACAAGAACCTCCTTTACAGCTACTACGCCTCCAGGTCCGCCGAAGATGAATCTAACGAACTTCCCCCAGACCTCTCCAAAATCAAGGCCCACAAGAGGAGAGACACGGCGTGTCAGGAATGCCACCCTTACGACGGCCTATGGGTGGAGAGGGTATCAAGGCTCTTAGACCTCAAACCCGATGAACTCCTGGCAAGGGCTGAAGTGGCGGTAAAGAGGGTGGAATCTATCAAAAAGAACGTCCAGAGAGGCCGCAAAAGGAGGGTACGTATCCAGGAGGAACTTGCCTCTCTCCCAATAGCTAAAAATATATCAGTTGAAAAGGCGGCGGAACTAGAGACCAGGCTGGAACAGTACCCCGGGGTGTCTCTGGTGGCTAGACCAAAGAGATACTATCCCAACGGAGAATTGGCCTGTCACCTCCTGGGGTATCTAGGCAAACTCTCTGAGGCGGAATGGCAGAAAATCAGGGGCCTGCGCACAGCGTCCTCCGACAATAGGTTGAGCCGCTACTACAGTACCCTTTCCAAAGATACCCTGGTGGGACGGGGGGGGCTGGAGGCCCAGTACGACATAGAACTCCAGGGGAGGCCAGGGAAGAGGATAGAGGAGATTGTCTTAAAGACCATGAAGGTGGACAAGGTCATCTTTGACATGCCCCCCCAGGCAGGTCATGACCTCTTTCTGACCCTGGACCTGGACATGCAGAGATTAGCAGAATCGGCCCTGGGTGGACTGGGAGATAAAAACGGCTCAATAGTAGTAATGGACACCGAAACGGGGGAAATCCTGGCCCTGGCAAGCTATCCGGGGTTTGACCCCAACACCTTTAACCTGGATTACACCCGCCTGGCCAGTGACTCGCGGAAACCCATTTTAAACCGCCCGCTCCAGGCGGCCCTGCCCCCAGGCTCCACCTTCAAGCCCATAACTGCCCTGAGTGCCCTCACGGGGGGAGAGATTACCCCCTCTACCCAATTTTACTGCGGCGGCAAACTCATGATAGGAGATAGAATCCGTCACTGCACCTCCACCCACTATCAGATGGGGCTGGAAGGGGCCATGGAGCATTCCTGTAATATTTACTTCTATGAGACGGCGAAGCGATTGGAGGGGGTTAACCTGGAAAACGAGGCCCGGGCCTTTGGCCTTGGGGAGAAGACCGGGATAGACCTCCCCTTTGAGGGGGCTGGCCTTGTGCCGGTAACACGTTCCCTGGGGGAGAGGCTGAATCTCTCCATAGGACAGGGAGAACTCCTTACAACTCCGCTCCAGATGACCCGCCTGATGGCCACCATCGCCAACGGCGGGAAATTGGTTAGGCCCCACCTGTTGAGAAAGGTGGTCTCATTGGACGAAGACCTACCGTGGGAATCTGCCTCAGGCGGGGCACGCAAGAAAGGCGCTGCATCCATCCCCGCCGAACACCTCAAGGTACTACGTAACGCCCTTCGGAAGGTGGTAATCAGCGGCACTGCCAGGGGCAAGGGGTTAGACGTCCTGGAGGTAGCAGGAAAGACAGGCACCTCGCAGATAGGCACAAAAGGGGTTTATCATGCCTGGTTCCTGGGTTACATGCCTTACAATAACCCCCGCTACTGTCTCTGTGTGGTGGTGGAAGAGACTACAGGACATGGCGGGGAGGTAGCGGCACCCATAGCCCAGCAACTGGCCCAGGGCCTACTCCGCAGGGATACGGTCCAGCTTACGGCTAAAAGAGATACAGGGATAGAAGGGCGCTAAAGGCGTGCTCAACAAGAGACTATTCAGGGGATTTGACTGGCTGGTGTTCATCTCTATCTGCGGTCTCTTTACCATCGGCCTTTTTTTTATATGGAGCGCCGCCTCCCAGGGTCACGTCTTAAAGCAACTCATCTGGATGGGGCTGGGGCTGGGGGTATTTTTCGGACTACTCTATCTTGACTATCTTAGTATAGTAAGATACGCCTATATCTATTACCTGCTGGGGATATTAGCCCTCGTAGCGGTGCTCCTAATGGGCACCTCTGTCCGGGGCTCAAGGAGGTGGTTTGACCTGGGCCCGGTCCACCTCCAACCCTCTGAGTTCTTGAAGATTATCCTGGTACTGGCCCTGGCGAAATATCTCATGTACAAGGACAGCTACAAGAAACTCCACGTCCTGGCTGTCTCGCTGGCCTTCACCCTTGTACCTCTGGCGCTCATCTTTATGGAACCCGACCTGGGCACCGGGATGATACTGCCGCCCATATTCTTTGCCATGGTGTTCGTCACCGGGGCGAGGATAAAACACTTTGTCCTCCTCGTACCCATGGCCCTGGCCTCCCTGCCCTTAATGTGGTTTATACTCCTCAGGGGGTATCAAAAGGATAGGGTATTCGGCTTTCTATGGCCCAACGCAAACCAGGACTGGGGCGCCGCTTACCATCGGCTCCAGGGCCTCATAGCCATCGGCTCAGGCGGGGTACTGGGGCAGGGCTGGGGGAAGGGCGTCCAGACCCAGTTGGGGGTACTGCCAGAACCGCACACTGATTTCATCTTCGCCGTAATAGCAGAGGAGTGGGGGTTCCTCCGTACCCTCCTGGTAATCCTCCTCTATGTAACCTTCCTGGCAGGCACCCTGGGTATTGCCCGCAGGACCCGTGAGCCGGTGGGGAGGCTCATCCTCACTGGCCTGGCCGCCATGTTCGCCTCCCAGGGGCTGATAAACATGGCTATGGTGCTGGGCCTGGCCCCCATCACGGGCATAAACCTCCCCTTCGTAAGCTACGGAGGCTCTTCACTCCTCACCTCCTTTATCGCCCTCTCCCTCATAATCAACGTGGGGATGCGGAACAAGGTGAACCTGGCCAGAGAGGATTTCTGTTGAGATATTTATGCTCAAAATGGTATCCTTCTTCGCTACTATTTTGACATTAACTCTTTGTTAAAGAAAAATATGTAAGGAGATCTCTGCGAAAGTCTACACATCGCCACTTGTCATTCTGAGTGAGCCAAAGCCCGTAGGGGCGAACGGCCGTTCGCCCCTA
>JASEHG010000125.1 GCA_030018855.1 Candidatus Brocadiaceae bacterium | reverse complement strand
AGGGGCGTATTGTCATGCCTAAGGCAGATTCGCCGTGGCGAACAATACGCCCCTACGCCCTGTCCTGGCCTGCCCTGATCCCCCAGAGGCGGATTGCCCTGGAAATGGGTCCGCCTCAGGCGGACAAGGCCTGCCCCTACAAATTTTGATAAGAAGCCCCTTGAAGCCTTACTCCTTTCATGTTAATATTTTAGAAATGACCCGTGGGGGATGGTAGATGTTTAAATCAGTAAAGACGAGGCTTATAGTCCTTTTCCTCCTCCTGGCCTTCCTACCCTTGCTGGCCCTGAGGTTTATTGCCTATCCCCATGCACTTGTCGCCCTTAAGGCAGGGGTGCTCAAGAATCTGCAGAACGTGGGGATAAAGCAGGCAGAGATTGTTACCCTGTGGATGCGGGAGCGGGTAAGGGATGTAAAGGTGGCCGCCCAGAACCCACTGGTGATACAGGGCACGCACATAACCCCCAAAGATAAGGAGTTCCTCCTCCTATCTGCCCTCCTGAATACTATTAAAGAGTCTTACGGCTACAAGGAGGTCTTGATCAGTGACGCAGAGGGGCAGGTAAGGGTCTCCGCCTCCGAACACCTCCGCGGTACAAATATCTTTGACTCCGAGGGGTTCCGCAGGTCCCTGGCTGGTATGGCCTTTATCTCCGAGGTCTTTCCCAGGTCGGGGGCAGGGCCGCTTACTACAAAAGATGACCTCCCCTGCATGATTTTTTCCAGTCCTGTTACCTCCGGGAACAAGGTACTGGGCGTACTCATATTCCAGATGGAGTTGAGGGGGATCAATAGCCTGATGAAGACCATAAACCTTGGGGTAAGCGGCGAGACCTACGTGATAGACGACAAGGGGCTTACCCTTACGGAGCTGAAACACTGGCCCAGGGAGAGTGGGAGTATTGGACGTAGTATAAATAACCCTCTAGACGGTAAACCTACGCTGGCCGTACAGGAGTGCCTCAAAGGACAGGAGGGATTTGACGCCACGGGCTACCTTAACTATGCGGGTGTAGAGGTCTTTGGCTTCTGGCAATGGATACCAGAGTTCAAGCTCGGGATACTGGCGGAGGTGGGTAAAGACGAGGCCATGAGGGTTGCCTATGACCTCAAGGTAATGGTGAACAGGATTATCTTTGGCCTGAGCGTATCTATTATCCTGGTTGCCTTTTACATGGGAAAGAAGATATCCAGGCCCATCCTGAGCCTCACGGCACTTACCAGGAGGATGGCCCAGGGAGACCTCACCCAGAGGGCAGAAATTACCACCGGGGATGAGATTGGAGAGCTTGCCAGTTCTTTTAATCAGATGGTAACGGCTATCGGAGACAAGACCAAGAAATTAGAAGAGACTACCAATTTCCTTAACAGTATCCTCCTCTCTTCTACGGAGTACGCCATCATGGCCTTAGACCACCAGGGGAAGATACAGACCTTCAATGAGGGGGCAAGAAAGATGTATGGCTACGAGCCGGAAGAAGTGGTGGGCAGGCATTTTATCTATTCCCTCTTTGATGCCAAGGGGAATGGACGACTGGAGGAGGCCCTCTCCCTTACAGAAAAGACAGGCAGGTTTGAGGTAGACCTCCAGGGGAGGCGGAAGTCCGGAGAATCATTTCCCGCCCACCTGACCCTTACCCTCAGGAGGGGCGAATCCGCCTTTACGACGGTGGGCGGGGCGCCTCCATCTGGCGGTACCATTGCCTCAGAAGGTAGGCCAATAGGCTTTGTAGCCATCTCTAGAGACGTTACCCGGCAAAAGGCCTTGGAGGCGGAAGTTCAGCGATACACCTCCACACTGGAAAAAATGGTGGAGGAGAGGACCCAGGCCCTCAGGACCACCGAACAGCGTTACCGCAGCCTCTTTGATGCCACTAAGGACGCCGTCTTTATATGTGACGGGGAAGACAGGTTCCTGGATATAAACCAGGCTGGTGCAGAACTATTTGGCTACTCCTCAAAAGAAGAGATATTGAATCAAAAATTCATCAGTACCCTTTACGTCAATCCGGAAGACGGAAAGTCCCTGCGCCGTATCATGGAGGGGTACGGTTTTATAAAAGATTTTGAGGTAGAGCTCAAGAGGAAGGAGGGTAACAGTCTTACCGCACTGATGACCTGCGACCTGAGGGTAAACGACCAGGGAGAGGTTATTGGTTATGAGGGCATTATCAGAGACGTTACCGAAAAGAAGAGGCGGGAGAGGGAGAAAGACATAATCAACAACGCAAATAAGATAATTGCCTCCAGCCTTGAGTTAAAGGAGGTCTATAAGGCAGTGAGCCTGGAGTTAGGGAAGTTTATAGACTTTGACCGCACGAGTATTACCCTCCTCCTGGGAGAAAACAACGTCATAGAGTACATTGTATTTACCAAAGGCCCGGATTCCAGCCAACTATCCGAGGGCGTTGTCTTCCTGAAGGGGGGTAGTGCCACGGAGGCCGTCATCAACTCAGGCAGGCCCGTAATCGTCCCGGATACGTCAAAGGGAGGATTTTCTACCGATAATATCTTCCATTCGGAAGGCATACTGTCACGTCTAAGTTTCCCCCTGGAATATAAAGGGAGGGGTATAGGGGCCTTAAATTTTGGCAGTAAAAAGATAAATAATTTCACCCAGGAGCACGTGGAACTCCTTATGCAAGTGGCCCCACAACTGGCCATTGCCTTAGAAAACTCTAATCTTTTCTGCAGGATTCGCGACTCCGAGGAGAAATACAGAGACCTCATAGAGAACGCCCCGGAGATGATACACCAACTGGACGCACAGGGGAGGTTCCTTGACGTGAACAAGACGGAGCTGGAACGCCTGGGCTACAGTTGTCAGGAGATGCTTAAACTGGGGTTGGAGGACATAGTCCCCAGGGAGTACAAGAAAGGCGTTAAGAGACACCTGGCAAGGGTGGTGGAAACGGGTCACGACCGTGCAGAGGCCGTCTTCCTCACTAAATTCGGCCAATGGATGTACGTGGAGATGGACACCACGGGCCTCCGGGACCCCCTGAGCGGTCGTTTCATCCATGCCAGGAGTTTTGTAAGGGACATAACGGAGAGGAAGAAGGCCGAAGAAGAACTCCTCCGCCTCGCCCATACCATCAGGAGCATCGGTGAATGTGTCGTTATAGCAGACAAAGAAGGCAAAATATCTTTTGTCAATAAAGCCTTTGAGAAGGCTACCAACTATGAGGCCGTAGAGGCGGTGGGCAGGGATATCGGCCTCTTAGGCTCACCCAATGGCCCCAAGGGGTGGAAGAGGGAACTGCTAAAGAGCACCTTCGGCCACGGAGAGTGGGAGGGAGAATTGCTCTTCAAGAGAAAGAACGGGGAGGAGTTTCCAGTCTACCTCTTCACCTCCCTTATTAGAGAGGAGGACAAAGACCCACTCGCCATGGTGGCCGCCTTCAGGGACATTGCTGAAAACAAGAGGTTGCAGATGGAACTACTGCAATCAGAAAAGATGGCCGCCATAGGGCAACTTGCCGCCGGGGTGGCCCATGAGATACGCAACCCTTTAAACATTATCGGCAGTTCCATATACTATCTGAAGGAAGTCCTTCCGGATGCCCCCACAGACGCCCAGGCAGGCCAGCCCGGTGCCGATAGGGTGCAGGGCCAGGAGGACAACATAAAAGACCACTTGAGGATAATTCAGGAAGAAATCCGCCGTTGTCAGAGGATTATAACCCATCTCCTGGACTTCTCTCGCAGGGCCAAACCGGAATTAGAAGGATGCGACCTTAACAGGCTTATAGAGGACACCCTCTTCCTGGTGGGTAAAGAATTGGAAGTCAACAAAGTAAAGGTGGTCAAGGTCTTTCAGTCCCTCCCTCCCCTCTATCTCAACGTGGATGACATGAAACAGGTACTCTTAAATGTTATTCTCAATGCCAGAGACGCCATGCCCAGGGGAGGCATCCTGAAGATTGTTACTCAACTCGGTACTCCAGATACCGTAGAAGTGGTCTTCGTAGACACAGGGCAGGGTATACCTCAGAACGAGCTAAAGAACCTCTTTCTGCCCTTTTACACCACAAAAGAACCAGGGATGGGTACGGGACTCGGACTCTACGCCGTCCATTCTGCCATTAAACGGGCAAAGGGTTCCATAAAGGTGGATTCTACTCCTGGATGTGGCACCACCTTCACTATCAGCCTGCCCTTATCAGGAGCGGCCGATTCGGCTGAGCTCATGGCCGAACCCCAGCCGCACCCACCTGCGGTGCTTAATACCACAAGGTTGCCGTCTGACACTGTTTAGTAGCCGCAGGCTGTAGGGGCGAACGGCCGTTCGCCCCTACGAGTCCGCCCTAGGCGGATTATAGCCACAACCTAAAGGTTGCGGCTACCTAGAGGACAAGGCATCAGGGTATGAGAGTTCTGAAAAAGTCTAACGGTTCCCTTAACTTCTCCCCCTCCCTTGAGGGGAGGGGGAAGGGGGAGGGTGGTCCTTTAGATTGTAGGGGCAGATCTACGTGTCTGTCCGATGGTGGGCGAACACACAGGTTCGCCCCTACAGGTGGTTAATAACCACCCCCACTAACCCCATTAACAGGGGTTTCGCAGAGGTCTCAGGGTATGTAAGTCCAGAGGGTATAGAAGATGACAGGGAAAGCTAGAGTACTGGTAGTAGACGACGAGGTCAACCTGTTAAAGACGCTGAGTGACGTCCTTAACAGGAACGGTTATGAGGTGTCGGTGGCCAAAGACGGCCCTTCAGCCCTTGGCCTTATAGAAAAGAACGGGTTTGATATTGCCCTGCTAGATATAAGGATGCCCCAGATGGACGGGGTTGAGTTGCTGGAGCGGATAAAGGCCCGACACCCCGATGTGGAAGTGATCATCATGACCGCCTACGGCACCATAGAGACTGCCATAAAGTCCATAAAGCTAGGGGCCTATGCCTATATCCTCAAGCCCCTGGATATAGATGACGTACTGGTGAACCTGAAGAAAATAACCCAGATGAAGACCCTGGCCGGGGAGGCCAGATTTCTCCAGGACCAGCTCCTGCAGGAACATAGCTACGAGCACATTATAGGCAAATCCAAGCAGATGCAAGTGGTGATAGAGACTATAAAGAAAGTAGCCCCCTCCGACTCCACCGTCCTCATCATAGGCCCCAGTGGCGCTGGAAAAGAGATGGTGGCTGACGCCGTCCACTACTCCAGCAAGCGGTGTTCAAGACCTTACACGAAGATTAACTGTGCTGCCTTTCCGGAGACCCTCCTGGAGAGCGAACTCTTTGGCTACGAAAAAGGGGCCTTTACGGGGGCTGATAAACAGAAGAAAGGTAAATTTGAGGTAGCTGATGGTGGTACCCTCTTCCTGGACGAGATAGGGGATATGCCCCTCCCCATGCAGGCCAAATTACTCAGAGTACTGGAAAAAGGGGAGTTTGAGCGACTGGGAGGTAATGAGGTCATAAAGGTGGACGTCCGTTTTGTTGCCGCCACCAATCAGAACCTTACCAGGATGTTACAGGAAAGACGCTTCAGGAGCGACCTCTTCTACCGTCTCAATACTGTTATAATTAATTTGCCACCTCTGGCAGAGAGGGGCGAGGACATACCCTTACTGGTAGACCATTTTCTGGCGAAGTTTTCCAGAGAAATGAGTAGAAAGAAACCAGACGTCAGCCCCGAGGCCGTGAAACTCATACTCTCCTACCCCTGGCCAGGCAATGTTAGGGAATTGGCCAACGCCATAGAACGGGCAGTGATATTCTGTGAAAAAGGGGTAATAAAGCCCCACGACCTCCCCCTTGCCATACACCATGGGCCCTCATCCGCCTCAGGTGGACCCCATGAGTCCCTCCCGGAAGACCTCCGCCTGGATGCAGTGGAAGGCAGGCATATAATAGAGGTACTCAAGCTTACCGGGGGCAACAAAAACGAGGCCGCAAGACGCCTGGGCATCCACAGGGAGACCCTCTATAAGAAAATAAAAAAGTTTAACCTGCCGGAGGTTGGAGACTAGGGGGTAGGGGGTAGGGAGTAGGGGGTAGGGGGTAGGGATAAAACACATTGTAAATTG
>JASEHG010000124.1 GCA_030018855.1 Candidatus Brocadiaceae bacterium | reverse complement strand
ATCACCAGCATGATGTGGGTGCTCTGGTCTTATAGCCTGGCCTTTGCCCCCTTAAACGGGTTTATTGGGGGCCTCCAGTGGGCCGTCCTGGGAGCAGGGCGTGCGGACCCAGCGGACTACGTAGGGCAATTGCCTAGCACCCTTTACGCAACGACCATACCCCACCTAACTTTCTGTATGTTCCAGTTAACATTTGCCGCTATTACCCTTGCCCTTGTAACAGGCGCCATTGTAGAGAGGCTCAAATTCGTTTCCTGGCTCCTCTTTGCCCTCTTGTGGATGAGTGGATGCTATCCAGTGATAGCCCATTGGGTGTGGGCCACGGATGGGTGGTTATATAAGTTTGGTGCATTGGATTTTGCTGGCGGAACGGTCGTGCATATCCAATCGGGTGCTGCGGCCCTGGTATTTTGTCTGTTTCTAGGCAGACGCAAGAGCATAAAGCCCCCGCATAATGTACCTTTTACGATGATAGGCGCCGCCCTGCTGTGGTTTGGGTGGTTCGGCTTTAACGCAGGCAGTGCAGTGGCCGCCAATGGACTTGCCGCCAGCGCCTGGGCAGTCACCAACACAGCCACCGCTACCGCCGCCTTTACATGGAACGTAATGGAATGGATATTTGACAGGAAACCCACCCTGATTGGCACTTGCTCAGGTGCAGTAGCAGGGCTGGTGGCCATTACACCCGCCTCAGGTTTTGTAGCAGTTATGCCCTCCCTTGCCATAGGGGCCGGTGCAGGATTCTTGTGTTACTCCTGCGTAAAATGGATGAAAAGGGCCCTGGGTTATGACGATGCCCTGGACGTGGTCGGGATACACGCAATGGGCGGGAGCTTTGGGGCCCTTGCAACAGGTCTCTTTGCCAGCAAGCTTGTAAACCCCGCTGGTGACGATGGCCTATTTTACGGAAACCCTGCCCAGATGTTGGAACAATTTGTAGGCGTCGTGTGTGCATGGGGATACGCTTGTGCCTGCACGGCACTGCTGATACTGTTCATAAAGGCGGTAATCGGTATAAGGTCGTCCGAGGCAGATGAAGTGGCTGGTATGGACATTAGCCAGCATAGGGAAATTGCTTACCATCTTATGGAACCGGAGACTAATTCAATTAGATCGTAAGCGTAGATGCTGGATGACAGAAGTGCTCAGGGGCACGGCAACGCCGTGCCCCTGTTTTTTTAATTCCAATTGCCCCCACAAAATGCCTTTAATCAACAGTCCCGGTTAATTATTAAGCGCTTGCGAACTGTCTCCCACTTGAGGAGGAGTGTCCACAGTCTCACTCCCTACCGGGGTGGACTCGGGAGAAGGCCTCCAGCGGTGGAAACTGGAGATAAGCTCCACTGCCTTCCTCTTCTTTTCCGGGGTAGACTGGAAGTATCGCTTCGTTACCTCAAGGGTGGAATGTCCAAGGAGCTCTTTTACCGTCAATGGGTCAACACCATTTTGGACCAACCTCATACCGAAACTATGCCTGAGGTCGTGAAAGGTACAACCTTCCAGCCCTGCCTTGGCCAGTGCGGTCTTAAAGCTCTTCTCTATCTTTTTAATAAGTTGACCCGTTTGGGGGTCTGCAAAGATATAAGGGGAACCGTCAGGCCCTTTTGCCCCCTTCAAATGTGCCAGAACAGTTGAATTCATGGGTATCTTTCTATCCCTTTCCCTCCTGGAGCCAATGACGGTGATAACGCCCTCTTTAAAATCCAGGTCTTCCCATTTGAGGTGAAAGATTTCTCCCAATTTCATGCCCGTATTGAGGGCCATAATTATTATGTCTCGGGTCTGGCCCTTGGCAGAAGAGACTAGTCTTTCTGCCTCATCATCGCTTAATATCCTTTCTGGCCTTTTTGGCATCTCCAATACCCTCACTTCTTTTAACGGATTAACTCCTGCCTTCCCCCATTTTACAGCCAGGCTGAACATATGCCTGAGGCAGGCCAATTCTCTATTTACCGTACCGGGTTTTACTTCATCCGCCCTCTTTACCTTATACTCGGCCACCTTTGTGGGGGTAATGTCGTCCATCCTTACCCCCATGAAGTGGGTCATGGCAGACTTTATAATAATGAGGTCTCGCCTCCAGGACCTTTTCTTCTCTTTTGCATGCTCCAGGTACTCCTCGGCGAAGTCTTCAAAGTACGGACTGTTAGCAACCCTCTTAACAGCAAAACTATTTTGAAGAAAGATGTCTAGCTTACGGGTTTCCAGGGCCACCTCAGCCAGCTTCTTATCTAGCCCTATGCACTCCCGCTTCCTCTTGCCGTTGAGTTTGTAGTCTATCCAATACTTACCGTTCTTAACGAATATTCCCATAATAGTCAGATACCAAGGAACTGGGAGGTCAGTTTTCCCTCAAACTAATTATGTTCAAGCAACAAGCTATCAAAAAGAGTGCCAGAGAATTGGGTACTAGACATGTAAGTTTGCGTATTTATGGTCTTACCATACCCCGATGTGTGTCTCAATGACATAATTTATGCCAAAATCTTCATAGTAATTTCCACAGCGAATAGTTGGAGTGCAGTAAAAAGGGCATTTATGTCAAAAACAACAAGTTCTCATTTTTTTCCGATTATTGTAAGTCTAGTGGCTGAAGCAAATTATACAAACAATTACGCTTATGGTACAATATTGTCCGAAATGTTTTATTAATGGATTAATCCTGGGGTTGGTACAATTTAATATTGTAACGTATTGTAATTACTAATATTAGCTGGAATATTTTTTGATGGGTGTGTTGGTGGCATAATAATTGCAGTCTCCACGGCTAAGAAGGATTGTTTGCCACCCCAGTGGGAATAGATTGGGCAGAAGACTTTTACGCTACACTTTAAAGATGGGACTATTGAGGTGCCTAAGGAGTATGTATGGCAGGAGGGGTTTAGAAGGAAATGGGAGAAGACTAAGCATGAATTTACGGAAGGTGGTGGCCATTGTGAGGATGGAGAAGGTGGACCCTTTGAAGATGGCCCTGGTAAAGGAAGGGTTTGCAGGCATGACGGTAACGCCAGTAAGGGGTGCATGTTCGGAGACACGTGTATCGTACTGGAGGGGGAGGAAATACATCGAATACCTCCTGCCCAAGGCGAAGGTTGAGGTAGCAGTAACAGATGGGGCACAAATAGACAGGTTAGTAGAAATAATTCTAGGCACGGCGCGAACCGGTCGGGAAGGGGATGGAATAATATTTATTGAACCGCTTGAAGAGGCTGTGCGTATCCGTGACGGGGCTAGGGGGAACGTGGCCTTAACCGTGGCAAGGATAGTTTCAATGATGTCCAGGAAAGAGAAAGGAGTCCTTGAGGAGTTTGAGCATGAGCAGGCTTAAAGAGTTAGTTGCTAGCGACCCCCTTTTCCTGGTGATAGCCTTTCTATTATCCACCCTTAACTTGGTCTTGGCCCTTTTTATGTAGGAGCAAAATGTGAGGACACTTATATCTCTTGCAGTCTTTACTTTCCTTTATTCCATCAGCCTGGCAGAGGCCGCCGATCCCAGCGGTGCACATACGTATTCTGACAGCGTTGTCGGACTAAGACATTCAAGCAACTTTATCTGGATACTCTTTGCCGCATTTCTGATTTTTTATATGCAGACTGGTTTTGCCTTCCTGGGTGGATTGCTAAGCCCCAGGGCTATGTTGAATTATCTAAGTCATTGTCTTATAGGCCCTTGCATCGGGGTACTAGTCTTCTGGCTCTGTGGGTTTGCATTTATGTTTGGTGGCTCCCATGAGATGCAAGAGCTAACGAAGGGCAATGCCTTAATTGGTTACAGTGGGTTCATGCTCCAGGGTAGCGCCTACGACGTAATAACGATGCTCATGTGGGTGTTTCAGGTGGCCGCCGCCACCGTAGCCCTAACCATTATAGCTGGTGGGGTAGCTGAACGCATAAAGTTCCTTCCTTTCGTAATTTACAGTGTAATTTTTATAGCACTGGTCTATCCTGTTTACGGGCACTGGATATGGGGTGGAGGATGGCTACAACATCTCCCCTTTGGTGTCGGTGCAAAGGATTTTGCTGGTTGTGCCGCCGTGCATACGATAGGAGGGGTCTTTGCCCTGTTAGGGGCATGGGCATTAGGGCCAAGGATTGGAAAGTATACGAGGGACGGTAGGCCCAAAGCACTAGCTGGCCACAACTTATCTTATGTAGTGATAGGTACACTCTTACTATTTTTTGGGTGGCTAGGATATAACTGTGGCAGTTCTCTCTCCGCTACAGATCTCAGGATTTCCGTAGTGGCCACCAACTCGTTCCTGGGTGGTGCTGCGGGGACGATGATAGTACTCCTTGTTAACTATGCAACCACTAAAAAGATTGACTTACCACTGGTCTGTAATGGTTCTCTGGCAGGCCTAGTAGCTATTACAGCTGGGTGTGCGTACGTCCCAACATGGGCCGCAATAGTAATAGGCCTAATAGGGGGCCTTGCGATGATGGGGACGGTAAGGCTTGTAGAGTCAGGGCTTAAGATAGATGACCCCCTCGGGGCAACCTCTGTCCACGCCGCAAATGGCCTGTGGGGACTCCTGGCACTAGGTATTTTTGCCGATGGGAGTTACCAGGGCGTGCGGGGTTTAATCACTGGTTCCCATTCACAGATGATTGCCCAGGTTATTGCGGCCAGCACTGCCCTGGCGTGGGCACTTGCATGTGGCTGTGCCATATTCTTTGGTCTGAAACATACTGTGGGGCTACGGGTTTCTAGGCATGAAGAATTAGAGGGGGTTGACTTATCTATTCATGGTCATGAATGCTATCCTGTTGAAATCCCACAGATTGAGATAGAGCGCATAACGAGAATGGGTGTAAGGGCCCCAAAAGAGGAAATAGAGATCCCAGGCAATTAGGAAACCCTTTTGGTCTCCTTCCCCAGGCCCGAGGATAGACGCCCTCGGGCCTTTTTTCTTTGCCATAATTCTCCTTTAGTAGTCCTAGTCCACAGTTAAATAGACCTTCCCGTGGTGCCGTTTGGCCCTTCCTGACCACACCCATCCAACGACTATCCTGGTAAAGGATATACTGATTATCTTTTATTTGAGATTAGTGGCACTATATTTGCTAAAATATCTAACAAGGGATCTGGGAATCTAGGTGCAAAAAGAACAGGAGGTATCGCCATCATGGGAAAAACGCTCAAGGATCAGTCTGATTATAGGCAGGAAAATGCTTATGGTGGAACTTATCTAATAGAGGACAAGATGCTTAATGGGAAGAGGTATCGTTATTGCGTCTTTCCGTCCTCTCACGTGGTATACAAAACCATCATTGATGTAGCAAATGGGTGGAAGGAGGGCAAAATTACCCTGGAAGAGGCATACATAGAGCTAGAATGCCTGGCCTTACCGTTTGAACGTTGGCTGTTTGAAATCATTGCCGATCTGGGCATGGACCCAAGTTATCTGGAGAACATACTGGAGGACCACGTTAATAACAACGTACGGTTTATAGCCTTTGTACACCATGGCGAGGAGCGTTACCACATTTTGCGTTACATCTAAGTCCTTGCACGTCTGCCTGGATATTTCTACATGGGATTATAATATCAAGGAGGGTTAGGGGTTCTTTTGTCTCCTGGTTATTCAGCTACCCCTGCCGGCCCTCTTCGTATCTTCCCAGATTTTATCCATCTCCTCAAGGGTTGCGTGTTCTATCTCTTTCCCCTGGGCGGCCAATCTGGCCTCTACACGTCTAAAACGCCCTATAAATTTCTTTGTCGCCCTCTCCAGGGCCTCCTCAGGGTTTACCTTCAAGAACCTGGAGAGGTTCGCCGCAGCAAAAAGTAGGTCTCCTAGTTCCTCTTTCAACTCCTTTGTCCCCTGTCCCCTGTCCCCTGTTTCCTGTCTCTTGGCCAGGGCCTGTCTTACCTCTCTTAGCTCTTCCTCCATCTTGGCTATGACGTCCTCTACCTTTTTCCAGTCAAACCCTACTCTGGCGGCCTTCTTCTGCACCTTGAAGGCCTTTTGTAGAGCAGGCATGTGTCTGGGCAGACTTCCTATTATGGATTTCTCCTTCCCCCCGGACTCTTTGTGTTTTATCTTGTGCCATGCCCTTAACACCTCC
>JASEHG010000123.1 GCA_030018855.1 Candidatus Brocadiaceae bacterium | reverse complement strand
AGGTTCCCAGGCAAGAAATAAGTAGACAGGTAGGGGCACGTTGCAACGTGCCCCTACTTGTAGGGAGGGGTGTCGGGTGGAAGAGGTGCGGGGGTTAAAGACGGCGGCTGAGCTTGCGGCATTATCCGCAAGGACGGCCCCTAAGTCCAAGGGGGAAGATTTCATAAAGATAAAGGTACTGGAAGGGGAGGAACTGCGCCGTCTGGCCCAGGCCATGGTAGAATACGGAGAAAGGACGGGGCGAGGGGGCTTTGACAGAGACGGAGATAACGTAAAGAACTCCTCGGCGGTGCTTCTTATAGGGATGAAGGATGCAACCCATTGCGGACTGAATTGTGGGGCATGTGGGTTTGATACCTGTAAAGAGAGGGTACCCAGGGAGATGGAAGAATTTAAAGGCCCGCAGTGTGCCTGGAGACTGCAGGACTTAGGTATTGCCGTAGGCTCCGCCGTAAAGACCCTGTCCGTGCTAAACGTAGATAACAGGATTATGTACCGTGCGGGGGTAGTGGCCAGGAAGATGGGGGTATGTGATTGCGACGTTGTGGTGGGCATCCCCCTCTCGGCTACCGGGAAGAATATCTTCTTTGACAGGAAATGGCCTAAATGACAGGAGCTAGGGGTTAGGGATTGAGTAGCCGCAGGCTTTAGCCTGCGTTATAATCTCCCTCGGTCTCCCTTTGAAAAAGAGGAAGAGATATCGCAACCTAAAGGTTGCGGCTACACCTGTCCCCTAATCCCTATTCCCTAGTCTAGGTTTTTCATGAAGAAGACTAATATCCTCATCACCTCAGGCCCCACCAGGGCATCCCTGGATGCCATCCGTTATATCAGCAACACCTCCACCGGCAGACTGGGGAAAGAGATTGCCTCAGGGTTTATAAAAAAGGGGGCGAGGGTTACCTTTATTTATGGGACTGGGAGTGAACGGCCTGAAAAGGGGGCGAAGGCCATTGAAGTTACTACGATAGAGGACCTCCTCCGCGAGCTAGAAGGCCTGAAAGGCCAGGACTTCCAGGTGATTGTCCACGCCATGGCCGTATTAGACCACGCCCCGGAGAGGATGATAGAGGGGAAGGTGTCTTCTACAGTGGACTGGACAATAAGGCTGGTACCCACGTCCAAGGTTATAGACCGTATCCGGACCTGGTGGCCAAAGGCCTTACTGGTAGGCTTCAAGCTGGAGGTGGGTAAGACTAAGGAGGGACTCCTTGAGATAGCCCGTCAGGCAATGGGGCAGTGGGGGGCCGAGATTGTGGTAGCCAATGACCTAAAGGATATTGAAGGGGATAAACATCTGGCCTATCTCCTCGGCCCAGGCGGGAGACTGGAGGCCCAGGCCAACACCAAGAAGGAAATCGCCACAAGGCTTGTAGAATTAATCCAAAGCTTGTCCTGAGCTTGACGAAGGCAACAAATAATCTCAGCTAAAACATGAGATTCTTCTCCGCCTAAGGCGGATTAGAAAGACACGTTACCGTTGAAAGCCTCACTAGCCGAAGGACAGTCAAATCTTTGTAATAAATCGGTACACTTCTGAGTATAAAGCTTGTTACACTACATAATGCCTTAGCTAAGTCTGAACGTCGTGAATTATTACACACAACTTAGCCTAATTCCCTGGTCTATTACTGCGGGTTTTGTAATGTTTTTGAACACCTGTTGGTAATCGGGTTTTAAGTCTTCGTCCTACGCCCAAGTCTCTCCAAATCAAGGCCATAGCATTTTTTTCTTTCACTTCCGTGTCTTTGGCAAAAGGTTTGCTTAAAACGCCCTTCAAGGAGGTGAAACATGATGACAGACTAGAGGTCTTTTCGTGCAGTGCCTATGCACGTCTTTTCCTCTAGTTTATTACCAGCAGGGACAGGAGACTCGTAATGAAGAACCTGAGGATTTAAAAGGGAGGGGAGTGTTATAGGGGGGATAATTCTGGGAGTAACTGCCATATGGCCTTTTTTTATCTACCACAGTTGGTCTTGTGGAGATAGGGTTTTTGAAAACTGACTAGGGTGGAGTGTGCTATCCTGGCATTTCACCCGGCAGGCCTACTCAGAGGAAACGAGAGATGGAAGAGGATTGAATATCCCCTGTGGCAGGTTCTGTGCCTTTTTTCCTCTGGTTTGTTACACACTCCTGAGAAACCTAAGACCGTAAAAAGGAGGAAAAAACGATGAGGAGAATGATTTTTGTTCTGACGCTAAGTCTTGTGGGTCTCTTTGTGTTGCCGTTCTCCTTCTGGGGCAGAGGAGTTCTGGCCGCCGGTGGGAAGGACTATGCGTTTATGGCAAACAACCTGGCGAACCTGTTGGTGAGTGCCAGACTAATTGTTGCCAGGAACCAGGACGTCATTAATACCCATGGGGCAAGGCTAGGGAAGCCTATCCCCGAGGATGCCCCGTCCCTCTATAAGGGTTTTGTGCCGGAGATATTCGGGAGGCTCGTGGCAGAAGAGTTTACAAGCAGGACTGGAATCAGTGTAAAACAGACGACCCTAGGCAAGGGGCGAGGGTCACGCAATGTTTACAATGCCCCTGATGCCTGGGAAAAGGCCACACTACAGAAGTTTAGTGCCCGCTCTTACCCTAAGGGAGTAGGCTTTGGCGAATTTGTAGATATGGAAGAAGGGAGCCAGGGGACGGTCTATCGCTACATGCTCCCCCTCTACATTGAGGCGACTTGCCTGCAGTGTCATGGAGACCCCCAGCGACCAGCCCCACCGGCGACGGCCTTGACATAGCCGGCTACCCTATGGAGGGTTATAAAGAAGGCGAACTCAGGGGCGGCATAAGTGTGACAATCCCCGTCAGGGAGCAGGTCTCCTACCTGGATTCTAGCGCCTTTTTAGAGCTAGAGAAGCGCAGGGAAGCGGAGACCTTAAAGACTAAAGAGTCCGCGTATGGGATAAAGACGACACCGTAAAGGGGGCCTCTTGACAAAGGATTTTAAATGTAGGTTTGTAGAGACAGGTTCGCCTTAGGCGGATTAGCCCGCCCGAGGCGAATCCGCAAGGGGGTGTGAGATGCGAGACTACGGCTTAGAGGCTGAGTTACTAGAGGAGATAGCCGGCGGCTTTCCACCTGCGGAACAGGTCCATCATTGGGAGGGGAAGGAGAGGCTAAGGGCAGATGGACAAATTCTCCTTGAACCTGCGGTTCTGCAAGCTATCTTGGAGGTCATTTGTAGGGGGCAAAAGGGTCAATAATTGTTTGGGTTACTCCAGGATAGGAAAGGATAATCTGTTATTGGGACATCTTGCCCCTTGAGTTTTCAAGCAAATAGGGATAAGGTATTTGGAAAGGGGGAGAATTAGGACGGGGGGGGTAAATACCCTACGAACATCAACAGCCAGTTGTGATGGTAGTAGATGGCGATGCAGACGCCTTGTGTACTACCCGCCTTCTTCTTGAGACAGAGGGGTTAAGGGTGGAGAGTTGTCGCAGTGGGAGAGAGGCGATTGAAAAGTACGATGAAGGCATATACACCGTTGTCCTTGACATCTCCCTGCCAGACATACATGGGGTGGAGGTCCTGGAAGCTATCAGAAAGAAGAATTCTCTTGTGCCCATAATACTCTACACTGGTCTGGAAGAAAGGGATAGGGGGGAGATGAGGCGGAATTTACACCCCCATACCTACATATTTAAGGGGTGTATACCAGAGTGCCTCCTTAATGCAGTGGTAGGTGCTATAGAGTGTTATAGGAGGACCTTGAAGGCCCTTGAACTGGAAAGACAACTGGCGATAAAGGAAAGGGAGAACGTCAGCCTCAGGAAGGAACTGGGCAGGAGGATCCGTTTTGAGGATATATGCACCAGAGACCCGAAGATGAAAGAGGCCATTGCCCAGGCCCAAAAGTCTACTGCCGTCTCCTACCCTGTGCTTATTACGGGCGAGAGCGGTACGGGCAAAGAACTCCTGTCAAGGGCCATACATTACAATAGCCCAAGGATCGACAAGCCCTTCGTTACCATTAACTGCGGTGCCATACCCAAGGAGCTACTAGAGAGCGAACTCTTTGGCCATGAGAAGGGCTCCTTTACAGGGGCAATAGAGAAGAAGCTTGGTCTATTTGAGGTGGCCGACCAGGGCAGTATCTTCCTGGACGAGATAGGGGACCTCAGCGCCTCTGCCCAGGCCAAAATACTAAGGGTCCTCCAGGAAAAGGAGTTCCAGAGAGTTGGTGGAGTTAAAACCATCAAGGTAGACGTCAGGGTAATATCCGCTACCAACAAGAACCTTTCCGAGGAGATTGAAAAGGGTAGCTTCCGTGAGGACCTCTTTTATCGCCTCAGCACCATCTCTATCCATCTCACACCCTTGAGGGAGAGGAAGGATGACGTTCTTCTCCTGACAGACCATTTTCTGAAGAAGATCTCCCAGGAGGTAGGCAAACGCATACGGGGCATATCCGCTGAGTGTATACGACTGCTTGAGGCATATGGTTGGCCAGGTAACGTCAGGGAACTGCAGAACATTATAGAAAGGTTAGTGACCCTGGCAGAGGATGAGTCTACCATTACAGAGGACCTCCTACCCCTGGAGTTACTCACTAAGGCCGGGCCAATACATCATTATAAATACACGGGGAATTTATACGAGACCGTCCATGCCCTAGAAAGGGACATCATTGCAGGCGTACTAAAGGAAACTGGGGGCAATAAGAGTAAGGCAGCTGAGTTTCTTGGTATAAGCCGTCCGTTACTCTATAAGAAGATGGAATTTTATGGCCTCATAGAACCCGCCCAAGACTCAGCCCTTTCCGAAAGAGACGGGTAAGAAAACTCCCTTCTATATCTTAACCTCACCCCTGTAACCTGTCTCCTGAAGATTCTACGATCCCTTGACGTATTTTATGATGTAACGATTAATATCTTTGACGCTCACCCCATAGATGGTCACCTCAAAGGACTGTCTTGCCCCCATGGGGATATCCATCACGTAAGCGGCATTGGCCCCCAGCACCCTGCCCTTGGCGTCCAGTACCTCTACGTTAAAGAGGACAAACTGATAGTCTTTGGAACTGCCGTTCTCCAGTTCCCCCGTAAAGACCGTGTCGCTGAGGACTGGTTTATAGGTGAGGTTGACTATTGATAGTCCCTGTCCGATGTCAACAAACCCAGGTCTCTTAAGTGGAGCGTAAGGGGCCTTTGTGGTCTTCGGGGGCTGGGTAGCGCCCTTCTCCAGGGCTGTCAGCCTCTTTTCCAGACCTTCCAGCTTCAGGGCCATCTCGTGCAAGGTCTCCTCCAGGGCCGTTAGTTTCTCCATGATAATGACCTGGGGGTCGTTTGCACCTAGAAACAAAAAGAGATAGAGGAAGGCTAAAGGGATGTTCCAATGGATTTCTGGTTTCATAGACACATTTTACCTGTTTTCTGTTCTATGCTCAAGTAGTAGGGGCGGGTTTCAACCCTACTCCCTACCCCCTACCCCCTGTCTTCATATCCCTGCCAGGTTTAATTCCAGTTTTTTGTAGCCCTTCTCCCTAGCCCATAGGTCCAGGGGAATAGTGGCCAGTTCGTCCACCACCGGCACGGCCTCTGGGTCTTTTCCCAGGTCTATGGTCTTTATGTATTGCCCGCAGGTCTCACACGTGTCTAACCTTACGGCAGGCCACCCTTCTGCCACAATATAAGAGAGTTTTGTCTTATCTGATTCGGTGCAGTTCGGACACGAGAGCCTTTGGTAGGGCCATTCTCCATGACAAAAGGAGCATATCAGAAGACGCTGGGAGGCATTATCCATAGGGCGGAGACAACCTGCTTGGGGTCTATGCCCGCAGAAGGGGCAACGGGTTCCCAATGGCGTATCCGCCCTTTGGGCGTGGTCGTCTTTTTTGGTTTGTAGGGGCGTATTGCAATACGCCCCTACCTCTTCCACGGCACACTGGAGATAGGGTTGGAGCAGTGCCCTGGGGAAGAAGAACAGTGGTTGTGCCCTGTATGCTGACCGTTGGTAATCTTCAATAGCGGCCTCCCAAGCGGTCTGTCCCCATGAGGAGACCTCTTTGGCCATAGCGGCCAGGAGTGGGGGCCCTTCCCTGGCAATAGAGAGGAGGGAGGGGGAGTGGGGGAGGAGTGCCTTCAGGCCCTTTTTGAGTAGGGGCACGTTGCAACGTGCCCCTA
>JASEHG010000122.1 GCA_030018855.1 Candidatus Brocadiaceae bacterium | reverse complement strand
AAGAAAGTCCAAAGTCTATAGTCTAGAGTCCATAGTCTAACTGACCCTCAGAATGTTGAAAATCCGCCTCTGGTGGGACAGGTATGTGGGATTTTTCATAGGTCTCATTCTATAAAAATCACAGCCTTCTCCCTGGACACCCTCCTGGGTGCCGAGGGGTGTTCGGCGGGGTAGCCTACGGGGATGATGACCACGGGACGGAGGTGGCCCGGAAGGTTAAGTACCTCGTTAATCCCCTCTTCCTCAAAGGCCCCTACCCAGACGGTGGCGAGGCCCATTTCGTGGGCCACGAGGAGGAGGTTCTCTGCGCTGGCGGCCACGTCCTGGAGGGTGTAGAGTTCCTTGCCGCGGCTGCCGTAATGGGTGCCTATCCTCAGGTCGGCACAGCAGACTATTGCCAGGGGGGCCTCGGCGATGAAACTCTGCCCCCAGGCGGCCTTTACCAGCCGTTCCTTTATGCCCCTATTATAAATAAAATAGAACTGGCGGCTCTGCAGGTTCCCGGCGCTTGGGGCCCAGATGAGAGAATCTATGAGCTGGTCTATCATCTCCTTAGGGATAGGTTTATTCAAGAAATGCCTGATACTCCGCCTTTCTTTTATGACTTGCAAGACATGCATGGACTTTACTCCCTTTCCATCTGAAGTGGACTTGTGAACAAAGAGGCCGTTATACGGAATATTAGTAGGGGCGTATTGCAATACGCCCCTACCAATTGGAAAATAACAGTGTGGTAGTACCGCAGGCAAAAATAGAAGACGTCCAGCTCATAATCAGCATCCAGGCCTTTAGCAGGAGGGGAATTTTCAGGGATTTTAACAACCCCCTGTTGCTTTGTAAAGGATAAAGAATGCAGGGGCAGATTTGAAACCTGCCCCTACAAAGATTCCCTTTGTAAGTAAGGTCGGGCAGGGGTAAACCCTGCCTCTACTCAAACATCAATGATTGACAAAATCCCATTCGGTGTTAAAATTGTATTTTTTGTGAGTCAACGAGTAACCAATTCAGCGATAACACCGTCCGACTACAAAAAGGAGAGGACACGTTCCCATGCCAATCAAAGTAGGCATAAATGGCTTTGGTAGGATAGGAAGAATAACCTTTAGGGCCATAGCAAAGAGACCCAATATAGAGGTAGTAGCCATAAATGACCTCGCCGATGCCAAATCCCTGGCATTCCTTCTGAAGTACGACTCGGTGCATCGTAAATTCCAGGGCACCGTAGAATCCAAAGGAGATGCCCTGATAGTAAACGGCAAGACTATCAAACTCTTGAAGGAAAAGGACCCTGCCAGGCTCCCCTGGAAAGACCTTGGCGTGGACGTCGCCATAGAATCCACCGGGATATTCACCTCCAGGGCCGATTGTGAGAAACACCTCCAGGCTGGTGCAAAGAAGGTGCTCCTCTCTGCCCCTCCCAAGGACGGAGTAGACGCAACAATCGTCCTGGGAGTAAACCAGCATCTCCTCAAACCCGAGCACAAAATCCTCTCTAATGCCTCTTGCACCACAAACTCTCTTGCCCCCATGGCCAAGGTACTCCATGAGAATTTCGGGATAGAAAAGGGCCTTATGACTACCATTCACGCCTACACCAACGACCAGAGGGTAACTGACCTCATCCATTCAGACCTCAGGAGGGCAAGGGGTGCGGCTACCAACATCATCCCCACCACCACAGGCGCTGCAAAGGCCATAGGAGAGGTAATACCAGAACTAAAAGGTAAACTGGACGGTATCGCCATGAGGGTGCCGGTAGCCGACGGCTCCATCACTGACCTGGTAGCGCTCCTTAAGAAAAAGACCACTAAGGAGGAGGTTAACCAGGCATTCAAACAGGCCGCCCAGGGGCCCCTCAAGGGTATCCTGGAATACTGCGATGAGCCAATAGTCTCCTCCGACATCATCGGTAACTCCCATTCCTGTATCTTTGATTCCCTGTCCACCTATACCATCCAGGACAACCTGGTCAAGGTAATGGGCTGGTACGACAACGAGTGGGGGTTCTCTCAGAGGATGGTAGAACTAATTGAATTGATGGCAAAAGTCTA
The DNA here is from genome assembly GCA_030018855.1 of Candidatus Brocadiaceae bacterium. GTDB lineage: Bacteria > Planctomycetota > Brocadiia > Brocadiales > Bathyanammoxibiaceae > 2-12-FULL-52-36. Next base: position 4,086 of record JASEHG010000122.1, on the reverse strand, counting down.
ACGGGGAGCATACATGGAGAAACTCTTTATAAAAGACCTGGAAGTGAAGGGAAAAAGGGTGATGGTAAGGGTGGATTATAACGTCCCCCTGGACGCAGAAGGGAATATCACGGATGACTCCCGCATAAGGGCAACCCTACCTACGATAAACTTCCTCCTTGATGAGAGGGCCAGGGTCATCCTCACCTCCCATCTTGGGAGACCCAAAGGGAAGACAGTCCCCGGCCTCAGCCTCCGCCCGGTGGCTAAGAGGCTCTCCAGGCTGCTGGGTAAGGAAGTACCCCTGGCAGAAGACTGCATCGGCCCCAAGGTAAAGAAGCTGGTAGACAAGATGAACCCGGGAGACGTAATACTCCTTGAGAACCTGAGGTTCCACCCGGAGGAGGAAAAGAACGACCAGGGGTTTGCCCGGGAACTGGCGGGCCTTTGCGAGGTCTTTATCCAGGAGGCCTTCGGGAATTGCCACCGCTCCCACGCCTCTATGGTGGGCATCAACGACTCTGTCCCGGTAGCCGCCGTAGGTTTCTTGATTAAGAAAGAAATGGAATACTTTGAAAAGGCCGTTAACAACCCACTGCGTCCAGTGGTGGCCATACTGGGGGGAGCAAAGGTATCGGACAAGATAAAGATTGTAGAGAACCTCTCCAAAAAGATGGATAAAATCCTTATCGGAGGGGCCATGGCATTCACCTTCCTCAAGGCCCAGGGGTATGAGGTGGGTCGCTCTCTGGTAGAAGATAGCCTGCTGGAAGAGGTAAAAGTCGTAATGGAAAAGGCCAGGAAAAATGGGATAAAATTTTACCTCCCTGTGGACTTCGTGGTGGCAGAGAAATTTGACCCCAAGGCCGCGACCAAGGTAGTTACCTTCCAGGAGATACCCCCCAACTGGTACGCCCTTGATATCGGCCCTGCCAGCACCAGACTTTTTGTGGAGGCCCTCTCCGACGCCCGCACAATAATATGGAACGGGCCTATGGGGGCCTTTGAGATGGATGCCTTCAGCAGGGGTACCTATGCGATGGTAGAGGCTGTAACTAACTCTCATGCCCTGACCATAGTGGGAGGAGGCGACACGGACGTGGCCTTCCACAGGGCAGGCGCCACCTTTGGGATCTCATACATCTCTACGGGCGGCGGTGCCTTCCTCAAACTCCTGGAAGGCGGGGAGCTCCCTGGTATTGCGGCCCTTACCAACAAACAAATCTACGAGGAAAAGAGGCGGGTTTTAGTTGGGAGGTCCGCCTGAGGCGGATGCCACCTCATAATGTCCAGATAGACCACAAAGACAGAGATTGAAACCTAATTCTCCCAGAGAATTACCATAAAATTGAAAGAACCAAGACCTCACCCCAAAATCAAGATAGGGGCCTCTATCCTGGCCGCTGACCCACTGCACCTGGAGAGAGAGATACAAAAGGTGCAAGAGGGCGGTGTGGACCTCATACACGTGGACATAATGGATGGACACTTTGTACCCAACCTCACTATGGGACCCTTCGTAGTAGAAGGCATCAAGAAGGCAGCCAGGGTACCCCTGGACCTCCACCTCATGGTGGAATACCCTTCTAAGTTTGTTGAACCCTTCCGGCAGGTCTCTGGAAAGGGGGACTACTTCACGTTCCATATAGAATCCAGAGACGAACCCCGAAGGGTAATATCCCAGTTAAGAGAGGCAGGTTTCAGGGTGGGCATAAGCCTTAACCCCCCCACCCAGGCTGAGAGGGTAGAAGGCCTCCTGGGAGAGGTAGACCTCCTGCTGGTAATGACGGTCAACCCCGGCTTCGCAGGACAGAAGTTCATTGAGGGTGTCATGCCTAAACTCAGACACCTGAGGTCCCTATCTCCCGAGTTAGACATAATGGTAGACGGCGGAATCAACGAGGAGACAGTACTCATTGCCGCAAGGCACGGGGCCAATATCATGGCTTCTGCCAAAGGTATCTTCGGCAAGAAGGACCCGGCACAGGCGGTTAGAGACCTCCGCCATCTGACACAGGAAAACTTCCTTGCCGGAAGTGACCCGGCCACCGTTGGGAGTAGACATTAAATGGTAATCCCCAGGAAAAAGAGGGTAATCCCTGACGGACTCTGGATAAAGTGTGAAGGCTGTAGCGGCCTTATCTACAGGAAGGCCATGGTGGAACGCTTCTACGTCTGCCCTGAATGTGATTATCACTTCCGCATCCCCGCCTGGGAGAGGATACGTATAACCCTGGATGAGGGGAGTTTCCAAGAGTTCTGGCCAGACATGGAACCCGCTGACCCCCTGGATTTTAAGGGCTACAAGGAAAAGGTCCAGACAGAACAGAAACGGACGGGTCTAAAAGACGCCGCCCTGGTAGGTACAGGTACCATCCACAATAGAAAAATAGTCTTTGGTACCACAGACTCTAATTTTATCATGGGTAGCATGGGCTCGGTAGTAGGAGAGAAGATCGCCAGGGCGGCCGCCCTGGCCCGAGAGAAGAGACTTCCCCTGGTAATCATCTCAGGCTCAGGGGGAGGTGCCAGGATGCATGAGGGCATGTTCTCCCTCATGCAGATGGCCAAGACCAGCGCGGCCCTCTTCAGCCTGCGGGAGGCCAACGGGATATTCATTTCCGTGCTCACAGACCCCACCATGGGCGGAGTCATGGCCAGTTACGCCTCTCTGGGAGACATTATCGTCGCTGAACCTGGAGCACTCATAGGTTTCGCTGGCCCGAGGGTCATTGAACAGACCATCAAGAAGACCCTGCCCGAGGGATTCCAGACGGCAGAGTTCCTCCTGGAACATGGTTTCCTGGACATGATTGTCTCCCGCCAGGACATGCGCAGAGAACTATCCAGATTGATAGACTTCATGGTCGGCCCATCAGATGAGGCCGAAGTCAAAGTTGCAAATGGGGCAGAACAAATCCCCAATGTAACCACCCAGGAAACGGCAGGGCCATTCTCAACAAAGGAAGACCGTGGTAAAGACCAAAATGAGACAACGGAAAATCAGATATGAGTGGTAGCCGCAGGCTTTAGCCTGCGTGTGTTGCAGTAAAAACTAGAACGAGACAACGGAGGATTAAATGGTAAGACCCACCGAAGAAATCAGGGAACATCATAAACACCTGGAACAGAGACTGGAAGGCTACTGGAAGGCGGTAGAAGCCCTGGACAGGTTCAGCGCCCGTGAGAGGATGCAACTCCAGGACTTCATGGAATTCCTCAAACTGGAACTCCTGCCCCACGCCGAGGCCGAGGAGAAATACCTCTACCGTAAGGTAGGGGAGGTAATGAAAAACCCCATGTTCACCAGGACCATGGAAGTGGACCACGAGGCCATCAAGGCCTACATCCACGAACTAGAAGGAGAAATTGCCCAGGCCTACAAGGAATCCGCCCAACAACAGGTCAAGAAGATACAGAAGGCCTCCAATAAATTAGAGGGGATACTGGCCGTCCACTTCCGGAAGGAAGAAGAGGTCTATCTACCCATCCTGGATGGAAAACTCTCCGCAGAAGAGATAGAGAAGGACGTCGTAACACCTATGCACGCCGCCTCTGTCGGCTCTGCTGGACATGGGCACGGTCACGGACATGGTCACGGACATGGTCATGAGCACGGACATGGGCATGGCCATGGTCACGGACATGGACACGGTCATGGGCACGGTTGCCAGCATTAACCCCAAGTTGTAGGGGCGATCCGCCTGAGGCGGACCGGTCGCCCCTACTTCCACCCCTCACAAGGAGGTACAGGTCATGAAAAGTCTTATCCTTGCCGCCACCTTACTAAACTTTCTAATTGCAAACTCCTCCCAGGCAGCTACAATCACCTGGGAGAAGGATTTTGAGGTTGCCCAGAAGAAGGCACAAGAGACGGGCAAACTCCTACTCGTAGACTTCTATCACCCCCAGTGAGGGGGCTGCCAGAGGATGGATACCGTGACGTATCCAGAGGCAAAGGTAGTTGGTCTCATCTCCCAGCACTTTATACCCGTCAAGTGCCACGTGGGAGAAAATAAGACACTCCCCCAGAGGTTCAACGTACACTGGACGCCCACCCTGGTAGTGTTAGACGCCCAGGGGACAGTCCACCACAGTCTCACAGGC
>JASEHG010000121.1 GCA_030018855.1 Candidatus Brocadiaceae bacterium | reverse complement strand
AGTGCATTGGCGCCCCCTTCATGTCCTGATAAGGCACTGATGACGAACCTCCCCACGTCATCCACCACCACTACTGCCGGGTCTGAGTGCTTGTCTTTTATATGCGGTGCAACGGCCCTTATGACGATGCCCAGGGCCATGATGAAGATAAGGCCGTCGTATTTGTGGAATATATCTTTGGTGAGCTGGCCAATGCTTGAGTAGGGGCGACCGGCCGGGTCGCCCCTACCCTGCAATACACCCTCAGCAACGTAGAGGTCTGCCTGGGGTAGTCCCCCCTTCAGCCTCTCAGCTACCTGGAGGCCTTCTTTGGTGAGGATGAGGATGGCGAGGGGGAGGGTTGGCTCTAAATTATCTGCCATTGAGGCTTGGGACGTGTCCTTTGTTTTATATCTGTTATAAGTGGTTGGAGATCACCTATTTTGCTCTGGTGCTAACGTCTCTATCATTTCTATACTCTTGTGAAGCTGTAACATTAGTATAAATCGGAAGCCAGCGGGTGTAATTACAATTTGTTTCCCTATCTTTCCTACGAGTCCCAATTTTATTGCGTAATTGAGGTAAGTATATGTTGCCGTGGATAACGACTTTAGAGTTTGCCATTCGTGTTTTTTGCCCGATGCCTTAAGGAAAAATCCTTTTAACTCCTCCAAATCGACAGGATAGCTGTTTCTTGCCAGAAAGAAAACAGATTCAACTACGGTATATATACCGAAGACTATTGGAGAGGAAAATGGGTCTTTTGCGATATAGTCCCTTAGAAGTATTGCCTGCTCGGCAGAAAGTTCGTCTCCTGGAGTTGAGTCACCTGCGAGTGATATATAATTAAGTCCGAGGTCTGTTAAGTAATATAGGTTTTTTCTTTGAGTAACCAGTCTTAACTCTGTAGCAAATTTAAGATGGTGGTCAACACTTCTACTGGATAGCTGACTGGACTCAGAAAGGTCTTTTAATGTATTTAATCCACTTTCAAGTCCCCGCATTACCCGATTTATAAGTCCTATATTGAAGATCCCTAGATCTACTGGTCTTATTTTTAAGAACGTGGCGACACTTGCCATCTTGTCATAATATTTTGTAAGAATATCAACAGGGGAATAGTTATAAATTCTAATTTCACTTTCTGCACAAATCCTCAAATCTTTTTCTTTAAAATTCGTTACCAGTAATACAGGAACAATCTTTCCACTGATTAACTTTTTCTCTTGTTGTAGCTTCTCTAATTCTTCTTTATAAGATAGTATCTGTTTTATATGGTTTACGTGAAATGTTTCTGTCTTAAGTTCAATCAGAAATATTTCATCCCCGACTGTAAGCAGGATATCTAATCGCTTTTTACCATCTATCATTCGTAGCTGTCTTGTTATTAGGCGCACCTCTTTTTTTACCTTCAGCACCTCCTTGAGAATGTCAAGGTAGGTAATAAGGGCGTCTTCAACTTCGGATTCGCGGATATTTTTAATGATTTTTCTCACGACAAATAGTTCTCGGACGGATTACTTTAAAGAGGTCCGAATTAAAGTATTCCTTGTTTTTGTTGCCTTCTTTTTTTGCATCTTCAATTCTGTACAAAATCTGTTGAAGTAAGAGGATTAATTCTCTCCTTAATATCTCCTCCTTTGGTACCACACCATTCAGTCTTTTATTTATTTCTGACCAGCTCTTCATTTCCTTATAGACTCTCTCCAGTTCTCTTTCTATTTCTTTTTTAGTCACGGCGGGTCTCCTCAACAATACTATCTTTAATTTGTGTGATGATATAGTCCTCATTCCCCAAGAGCTTTACAACACCTATCAGCATTTGTCAACCATTTCTTTCTGAGGTAGTTGCCTCCATTTTCTTAGGAAGTTTCTTCCCCTTTGCCCTCTTCCTCGTAACTATCAGTATAAAATCATCTAGCAGGGTATAAAACACGGGTACCACCAGCAAGGTAAGCATGGTGGAGGATATCATGCCTCCTGCCACTACGATACCCATAGGCGCCCTGGTCTCTCCACCGTATCCGACGCCGAGGGCTATGGGGATGGCGCCGAATACGGTGGTCAGGGCGGTCATGAGTATGGGCCTCAACCGCAGGGGGCCTGCCTCCAGGAGGGCCTGGTCCCTTTCCTTGCCCTCTCTTCTCAGGACGTTAGTAAAATCTATCAGGAGGATGGAATTTTTTGTGACGATACCCATGATGAGTATGAGCCCTATGACGCTAAAGGCATTTATGGTGTTGTGCGTTACCGCTAACATGCCAAGCCCCCCTACCAGGCTCAGGGGTACTGCGAGCATGATGGTGAAGGGGTGGACAAAGCTGTCAAAGAGGGAGGCCAGTATCATGTAAGTGATTACCGTGGCCAGGGCGAGGGCAAAGAGTAGGCTCGTGTAGGACTCTGCGAAGGTCTCTGACTTCCCGGATAGAGAGATGGCGTACCCTTCCGGGAGGATTTCTTTGGCTATCTTTTGCATGTCTGAGAGGGCATCGTTCAATTTTTTATCGCCCTCCAGGTTGGCAGATATGGTAACGGAGCGCTGGCGGTTCCTTCTATTTATTATGTTGAGTCCCTTGTATTCTTCCACGGTAACAATGTCGTTTAATCCTATAAGTTCTCCCCGAACGTTCTTTACCATGGGCCTCAGGATGTCCAGGGCAGTCTCTCTCTGGGGTTCTGAAAGCCTTACGATGACGTCGTAACGCTTACCTTCACTCTTATACTTACTGACCTCCAGCCCGCCCATAAGGGTCCTTATGGTGTCTCCGACCGTGGCCACGTCTACCCCGAGGTCTGCGGCCTTATCCCTGTTAATGGAGACCCTGACGGTGGGGCGCCCCAGTTCAAGGTCAGAGTCCACGTCAATGATGCCCTTTACGGCCTTGAGTCTGGTAGTGAATTCACGGGTAAGATAGGTGAGCGTGTCCAGGTCTGGTCCGGAGATGCTGAACTCCAGGGGTACGCCCCTCTTTGCCCCAAAGGCCTCGCCGAATTCCAGGGGGATTGCCAGGAAGCCTGGAAGCCTGGCAAACTCCTTACGGAGATGATTAATCACCTCCTTCTGAGACCTCGCCCTTTGCCATAGAGAGGTCATGTGGACGAAGACGATACCCCTATTGGTCATCTCGGCCCCGCCCCCAAATCCCGATGCGGCAAAGTAAGACTTTGTCTCTGGCAGGCCGTCCAGTACCCTCTCTACCTCCCTCATAACGCTATCCGTATAGTCCAGGGAGGAGCCTACCGGGGTCTTTACCATGACCATAAACTGACCTTCGTCTGCGGAGGTTATCAGTTCTTTGCCTAGCCCCCACCACAGGGAGTACCCCCCCACAAAGCTCACCACCGCTATAATTACCACTATGTACCTGAAACGTAAGACCCATGACAGGACCCTTTGATAGGCGCCCTCTAGCCTGAGGAAGGCCCACTCCAGTGCCCTATACACGGGGTTCTTCCCTGGAAGCCTCAGCCACCTTGCACATAACATAGGTGTGAGGGTAAGTGCCACGAACAGGGATATAAGCACAGAGGCGGCCACGGTGATACCGAATTCGTAAAAGAACCGCCCAGCCACGCCGCTCATGAAGGCTACGGGGATGAAGACGGCGGCGGTACTTATGGTAGAGGCAAGGGCGGCAAAGGCCACCTGATTGGTGCCTTCCCTGGAGGCGGTTAGCAGGTCTTCCCCCTCCTCCCTGCGGCGGAATATGTTCTCCAGTACGATTATGGCGTCGTCCACCACCTCCCCCGCCGCAAGGCTTAGTGCCAGGAGGGTCATGCTATTTAAGGTAAAACCCAGGAAATACATCACGGCAAAGGTGCCCATGAAGGAGGTGGGTATCGCCAGGAATATGAAGAGGGTACTCAGCCAACTCCTCAGGAACAGGATTACGCTCAGTGCCGTCAGGAGGACGGCGCTAACAAGGGAAATCTGGATGTCCTGGATGGAGGACCTTATATACACTGAGCGGTCCACGGCTACGTCCATCTTGACCCTCTCTTTAAGGGAATCTTTTATGTTTTTGTAGACTCTGTTTACCCTGTCCGAGACGGCTACGGTGTTGGCACCGGATTGACGTCTTACGCCCAACCCCATGGAAGGCTCAATAATCCCTGGCTCAAAACGGTACCTCCCTATCATCTTGCGGTCTTCCATGCCCTCCTCTGCAAAACCCACGTCCCTTAACCTGATAGGCGCCCCGCCACGGTAGTCAATAATTAGACGGTTGAACTCCTCCGCAGTCTGGAGCTCCCCTTCTGTCCTTATGGAGAATTCCATGGCTGCCCCTTCCATCTTGCCCCCCGGTACCTCTACGTGCTTCTCTTTAAGGGCCTTCACGACGTCCGCCACGGTGAGTTGGTAGGCCTCAAGGCTGGTGGTGTCCAGCCATATCCTCATGGCCTTCTGCCTGGAGGCCCCCTCCACGATAGACCCAACCCCCTCCAGGGTCTCAAATTTGGGCTTCAGGTCGTAATGCCCGTAATCGCTCAACTCTTTGATGTGTCTATCCCCCGTTACCGCCAGCCATATCATGGGTCTGGCCTGGGGGTCTTCCTTCTCTACCACCGGGTTCTCTAAACCCCTGGGGAGTTTCTCCATGGCCAGGGATACCTTGTCCCTGACGTCCTGGGCCGCGGCGTCAATGTCCTTCCCCAGCTCAAATTCTACGATTATCAGGGAGACGCCTTCGGAACTGCTGGAGGTAAGGTTCTTAATCCCCTGGATGGTGTTAATCTCCTCCTCCAGGATTTCCGTGATGTCGGCCTCTACTACCTCCGGGCTTGCCCCTCTCAAGGCTGTATATACCCCCACGTAGGGATAGTCCACGTTGGGGAACTCATCCACCCCGAGTCGCAGGTAGCCTATGACCCCGAAGATGACTAGCCCCGCCATCATCATGGTGGTAAAGATAGGTCTTCTTATGGAGACGTCTGAGAGGAACATTGGTTAGCAATTAAAGTTCAAATTACAAAGCTCAAATGCCAAAACAATGTCAAAGCCCAAATTCCAAAACATTTGGCATTTGGATTTTGACATTTGATTCTGCTCTCCCTACTCCCTACTCCCTACCCCCTCCGACTTGCCTTCCCCGGCCACCTTGAACAGCTTGGGCTCTACCCTGTCCCCGTCCACCAGCACGTGCTGTCCCCTGACCACTACCGGGGTGCCCTCCACAATCCCATTAATTACTTCTACCATACCCTCCTTCAGTTTTATCCCAGGGGTTAGGCCTACCTTTTTGGCACGCCCAGCCTCAACTATGAAACAGTAACTAAGGCCCTCCTCCGCAAGGATGGCCTCCTGGGGGATGACAATGGCATCAGGGTTTTTGGAGAGGACTATCCTGGAGGTGGCGAAGAACCCGGCCTTTAACCTGCCGTCTGGATTCTTTATGCGGGCCTGGCACTGGAAACGGCGTGTCTCTGTCTTAATCTTTGGGTTCACAAAGTAAATCTCACCCAGAAACTCCTCCTTTGGGAATGCCTCTACGGTAATGTTTAAGGTCTTCCCTAACTCTACCTGGGGCGTATACTTTTCAGGGACGTAGAATTCTACACGAATAGGGTCTATCTTCACGATGTTGAACAGCTTGTCTCCTGCCTTGACATACTCCCCTGCTTCTACGTACTTTGCACCTATAAGGCCGGAGAACGGGGCAAATATCTGCGTATCTTTGAGGTCTTTTTCTGCCAGGGAGAGGACGGCCTGGGCCGTTTCAATACTGGCCGTGGCCAGGTTGGCCGTGGCTAGGGCCTCATCGTATTCCTGTAGCGGGACCACTCCCTCTTCGTAGAGTTGGCTCTTCCTTTCCAGGGTCTTTCTGGCCAGTTCTACGTCCGCCTCGGCACGTCTTACCGATGCCCTATTTTCTTCCACCTTTAATCTGTACCTTTCGTCATGCAGGACTACCAGGGGTTGGCCTTCCCCCACCTGGTCCCCCTCCTTGAAGAGGACTTTCTTCACCGGGCCATCCACCTCGGTGCTCACGTCCGCATCCGCCTCTGCCACAAGGGTACCGGTGGTCTCTGCCACATATACCACCTCCTGTTTGATTGCAGGGGCTACCTGGACGGGCTTGACCCGTTCCCCCTTATCTGTCCGATACTCCCCCATAGCCTCAGGGGAGAGGTAACAGCACAGGAAGGTGAGGAATAGAAAAGGCCATATTCTCATGGTTATCTG
>JASEHG010000120.1 GCA_030018855.1 Candidatus Brocadiaceae bacterium | reverse complement strand
AGCCAGGATAAGGGGGATGAAGGGAAGGTTACTACCTGGGGATTTCTTCCAGGGGCTTCTTGAGCAGAAGGAGTTGATGAAGGTGGCGGATTCCCTGCTTAGCTCTCCTTATAGGGAGGATATGTCTATGGCCCTGGCCGGGGATTCAGGCTTGTTAGCCGTAGAGAAGGCCCTTCGCCGCAACCTCTACGGCGTCTTCAGGAAGGTGCTCCAGATGTGTAGCGAGGAGCCTCGCCGTCTGCTGAGGGTACTGCTAGGAAAGTGGGACGTATATAACATCAAGACCGTACTGAGGGGGAGGCAAAGGGGCTTGCCCGCCCAGGAGGTGCTTTTGGCCCTTGTGCCAGCAGGAGAGCTTGATGAACCAAAGTTACAAGAGCTACTCAACCAGCCAGATGTCAAGGCAGTGATAGATACCCTTGCCACCTGGCTTTCCCCCTTTGCCCCTCCTCTGCTTGGGGCATTCCCTGAATATCTTGAAAAGGGGCAACTGGCCGTGCTAGAGAAGGCCCTGGATAGGTACTACTTCAATTGGGCCCTATCGGAAACCACGCTAGAGGGGGAGAATGAGGGGTTTGTGAGGGAGATTATCAAAAGAGAGATAGATTATCAAAACCTCCTTTCAGCCATTAAGATAATCTCGGGAGGGTTTGAGGCCAGGGAGGTAGAGTTTTTCCCAGGTGGCAATCTGTCCGGGGAGTATCTTTCCGGGGCTAAAAGCCTGGAGGAGGTGCTGACAGGGCTTAAAAAGGCGTATCCGGACCTGGATGGAAGGGCCGCTGAGGGTGCTGAAAGCCCCTCAGATGTGGAACACCTCTTCTACTGCTTTTTGCTGAGAAAATGGGGTGGCATGGTAAGAAAGGACCCCCTTTCCATAGCCATCGTTCTTGGATTCCTTGGCCTAAAGCTGAGGGAGTTCCTAAATCTAAGGATAATAGTAAGGAGTAAGGCACACGGTGTGCCTGTGGATGTTATAAAGAAGGAGTTAGTTGTTTAGGGGAGAGCTTGTAGTGGCAAGAAAGCAAAAAGTAGAACGACCCAAGGAATCCTCTCTCCTGGCCCAAGTAGAGGAAAAAGAGAGACTCTTAGAGGGGATGCTTAACGAGGCCAGGGAGAAAGGCACTAGGGAAGTGGAGGCCGCTAAGGAAGAGGCCCGCCGATATGTGGAAGAGGTAAAAAGGGGACTTCCCGAGATAGCAGACCATCGCCGCCAGAGCGGTCTAAAGGCCGTAGAAGAGGAAATCCAAAGGATAAAACAAGAGGGCCGGCTAAGACTTCAGGCCCTTGTCCAGGAGGCGGGAAAGCACTCTGAAGAGGCTAAAAAAAGGGCCCTAAAGGTCTACCTGCCGGAGATAGAGTAACATGCAAGAGACACAGAAAAGCCTCCTTGATGATATGGAAAGGGAGGTCCTGCAAGAAAAAGAAAGGCTGGAGGCCGCCACGAAAAAGCAGATAGAGGATATAAAGGCGGCTTCAGAGAAAGAAGTCAAAAGGCTAAGGGAAGAGTTATTGAAATCAGTTGACGAGAAATTGAAACTAGAGTGCTCCAGGAGCCTTGCAAGGGCCGAGCAAGAGGTAAAGAACTCCATCCTCCTTAAAAAACAAGGGATTATTGAGGGCCTCCTGAAGGAGGTGGAGGAGGCCGTCCTCAAGGTTAGAGAGGAACAGTTCTACCCCGTGCTCTTTAAACAAATGCTCCTTGAGGCGTTGAAAGAACTAGAGGGTGAAGTGATTATAAATGTGCATCCCTCTGATAAGGCCCTCTGTCAGGAGATAATTAGAGAGTTAGGGCGAAATTGTATGATAGAAGACGTAAAGGGTATCTCTGGAGGCGTAATTCTTATAAGCCCCGATGGTCGCGTCACAATTCACAACAGCCTCCAGTCGCGAATAGAAAATGCCAGAAAGAGGGCCATGGAAGAAGTTTCGGGGGTCCTCTTTAGGGAGACAACCCCTGCTTAAAATTCTTGCCATAGTTGAACCGGAAGTCGCCAGGGGTTTCAAGCTCTCAGGGGTAGAGACCAGGATTGCCCACTCTCCCACACAGGCCAAGGATTGCCTTGTGGAGACCCTGAGGAGCAAGGATTACGGCATAGTCATCGTAGATAAGGCCCACGTAGATTCGTTTAACGAGGGCACAAAACGCCTCATAGAAGAAAGTAGCGTCCCCCTGGTAGTACCACTGCCCCTCAGCATGAAGTGGAGTAAGGACAGTGATAAGGGGGGCGATACCTATGTCAAGGATATGATAAGGCACGCTATTGGTTACCACATCAAGATAAAGTAAGAGGGGAATTATGATAAGAGGCAAGATAATTAAGATTTCTGGTCCCGCAGTAATAGCCGGGGGTATGACAGGGGCAAAAATGAACGACATAGTACGGGTGGGCAATCTTGGTCTTATTGGTGAGATTATAAGACTGGATAGAGACACTGCCTTCATCCAGGTATACGAGGATACCTCGGGGCTCTTTGTGGGAGAGCCCGTAGAGAGCACTGCCGAGCCCCTTGTTGTAGAGCTAGGCCCTGGGCTTTTGGGAGGGATATTTGATGGCATTCAGAGGCCCTTAGACGAAATAGAAAAGCAAAGCGGATTTTGGATGGCCAGAGGGCTAATCGTAAACAGACTAGGCAGGGAAAAGACCTGGCACTTCTCTCCCAGGGTCAAAAAGGGAGACACTGTTCAGGGAGGGGACACCTTAGGGGAAGTAAAGGAAACAGGGGTTTTCTTGCATAAGATAATGGCGCCACCAGGGATAAGGGGGGTGGTAAAGGAGGTAAAGAAAGGGGAATTCAAGGTAGAAGATACAGTGGTCAGCCTTGAAGATGGCCAGCAGTTGTCCATGATGCAGAAATGGCCCGTCAGGAGGCCTAGGCCCCTCAAGAAAAAGCTCCCCCCTGATGAGCCTTTTATCACAGGCCAAAGAGTCTTTGACCTGCTTTTCCCCATAGCCCTTGGTGGTAACGCAATAGTACCTGGCGGCTTTGGTACAGGGAAAACGGTGGTGGAGCAAACACTGGCAAAGTATTGCAATGCCGATATTTTAGTCTACGTGGGCTGTGGCGAGAGGGGGAACGAGATTACCGATGTGCTAACAGAATTTCCCCACCTGGAGGACCCAAAGACAGGAGGCCCACTTATGTCGCGAACCATCCTGGTAGTTAACACCTCTAATATGCCAATCGCCGCCAGAGAGGCCTCCATATACACAGGTACTACCCTGGCAGAGTATTACAGAGACATGGGCTATAATGTGGCCCTCATGGCCGATTCCACCTCCCGCTGGGCGGAGGCACTCAGGGAGATATCCTCCAGACTTGAAGAGATGCCAGGGGAGGAGGGTTTCCCCACCTACCTGGCCACCAGGCTGGCAAGCTTCTACGAGCGTTCGGGAAGGGTGGAATGTCTGGGTGAACCCGGCAGACGAGGCTCAGTCACAATAGTGGGTGCAGTCTCTCCCCCCGGGGGTGACTTCTCTGAGCCTGTAACGCAACACTCTATGAGGGTAAGCGGTGCCTTCTGGGCCCTTGATGCCCACCTGGCCTATCGCCGCCACTTCCCCGCTATAAACTGGCACAAGAGCTACACCCTCTACTACCAGCCCATGAAGGACTGGTACCTGAAGAACGTAAACCATCAATGGGATAACCTCCGCACCCAGATGCTCCAGATTCAGCAAAAAGATGCAGAACTTCAAGAAGTGGTTCAGCTGGTAGGCCCTGACGCCCTTCAAGACTCCGAAAGGCTTGTCCTGGAGTCGGCCAGGATGCTTCGGGACGGCTTCCTCCAGCAACACGCCTTTTCCCCCGTGGATGCCTCCTGCTCCTTAAATAAACAATATAAGATGCTCAATGTCTTTATCCTGTTTCATGAAAAATGCAAGAAGGAGATAGAGGCAGGAATCCCTGTAACCACTCTCCTCCACCTCCCTGTGAGGGAAGGGATCTCCAGGCTCAAGGAGATACCCGAAGAGAGATTTGACGAACACTACGCAAGATTGGAAGAGGAAATAAAAGAGGTCTTTGAGAACCTTCACAAACCTGAGTTAACTGGAGTCAACGATGGAGCTGCTGACAAAGGAATATAGGGGCATAAATTATATCTCTGGACCACTTATATTCGTAGAGGGGGGAAAGCGCTTCAGCTATAACGCCATGGTTGAGGTGTTACTGCCCAACGGAGAGGTTCGGACTGGTCAGGTCCTGGAGGTCTCTAGCGAGTACGCCTGTATTGAGGTCCTTGAGCAGACGGCGGGGCTTGAGGTGGTACAGACCACCGTGAGGCTAAAAGAAGAGGTGGCAAGGCTGCCCGTAAGCAAAGATATGGTTGGGAGGGTCTTTAATGGAAGGGGGGAGCCTATAGATGGTTTGCCTGAGGTTATTTCTGAAAAGAGGATGGAGATAACCGGCATCCCCATAAACCCCGTCTCAAGGGCCAAACCCAACGAGTTCATACAGACAGGCATCTCGGCCATAGACGGCAACAACACCCTTGTAAGGGGACAAAAGCTTCCCATATTTTCTGGGGCAGGACTACCCGCCAATGAATTGGCCAGCCAGATATTAAGGCAATCCACGGTGCTTGGGGAGGAGACCCAGTTTGTGGTGGTCTTTGCTGCAATGGGCATAACCCATCGGGAGGCCTCCTTCTTCCTCCGTAGTTTTGAAGACTCAGGTGCCACTGGTAAAGCGGTCTGTTTCCTTAACCTGTCTGATGACCCTACAATTGAAAGGCTCCTTACGCCGCGCTTTGCCCTTACTGTGGCAGAGTACCTGGCGTTTGAACGCGACTACCATGTGCTAGTCATTCTCACGGATATGACCAACTATTGTGAGGCCCTCAGGGAGATTAGCACCGCCAGGGAAGAAATCCCTGGCAGGAGGGGCTACCCCGGCTATATGTATAGCGACCTGGCCTCCCTCTACGAGAGGGCAGGGAGGATAAAGGGCAAGAAGGGCTCTATTACCCAGATACCTATACTTACCATGCCCGACGACGATATAACCCATCCCATTGCAGACCTCACGGGTTATATTACGGAGGGCCAGATAGTACTCAGCCGCCACCTCCACCACACCGGTGTTTATCCCCCAATAGACGTGTTGCTCTGTCTCTCAAGGCTTATGAACAACGGCATAGGGGCAGGCAAGACCAGGAAGGACCATCGTCAGGTTGTAGACCAGCTCTACGCCTGTTACGCCCACGGCAGGGACCTAAGGCGACTGATAGCCATAGTGGGAGGAGAGGCCCTTAGCGAGCTGGACAAAAAGTACCTCCGCTTTGCCGAGGCCTTTGAAAATAGCTTTATAGGCCAGGGAGATACCAACAGGACCATAGAAGACACCCTTAACCTGGCCTGGAGGTTACTCAAGATGTTCCCTGGTAGCGAACTTCACCGCATAAATAGAGAGGTTATCACCGAATACTTTGAGGAGATATTGGAGGAAGCACCTTCACCTTATTATAAACCAGAGGAGACGATACCCTAGATGGAACATATAAGCCCTACGAGGATGAACCTACTCCAAAAGAGGGCGCAGATGAGGCTGGTCCAGCATGGGGTAGAATTACTGAAGAGGAAAAGGGACGCCCTGCTAAAGGAGTTCATGGAGGGGGTAAAGCCTCTCATCTCGGCAAGGGGCCGCATCAGTGAAGAACTCCACAGGGCTACAACCTCTCTCATTATGTCCCTGGCAGTAGACGGCCTGGAAAGGGTGGAGTCTGCCGCCCTTGCCTGCAATAATGGGCTTTCTATAGATATAAAGGAGAGAAACATCTGGGGCATACGTGTCCCTGAGGTAAAGACACGCACCACACCCACTCTTTTTGAAGGAGATTATTCTGGTAGTGGCACAAGCCCAAGGATAGACGAGACTGCCTCAGAGTTTCGGGCTGTTGTAGAACGTATTATAAGCATGGCCCCTATGGAGATTAAGCTAAAAAGGCTGGGCGGGGAGATACGCAAGACCTCCAGGAGGGTCAATGCCCTGGAGCAGATACTCATACCTGGCCTAGCCGCCCAGGTGCGATTCATCAAAGAAACCCTGGAAGAAAGGGCCAGGGAGGACGTCTTTAGGCTGAAGAGACTAAAGGATAAAAAGGAAAGACAAGCCAAGGCTAAACCTGCCCCTTCTTAATCTTTGGCAGATTAACGCATTAAGAACTCTG
>JASEHG010000011.1 GCA_030018855.1 Candidatus Brocadiaceae bacterium | reverse complement strand
GGGCGTATTGTTCGCCACGGCGAATCTGCCTAAGGCACGACAATACGCCCCTACACCGGTTAAGAAATGGAAATCATCAGAAAAGACACAGACCTTTTAATAATTGGCGGAGGTGCGGCCGGGTGTTTTGCGGCGGTGGAGGCAAAGACCCAGTCCCCAAACCGCAGGTGCCTGATAGTGGAAAAGGCCCATATAGACCGCAGTGGATGCCTCGCCATGGGGCTAAACGCCATAAATGCCTACCTCCACCCCGGGGAAAGCCCCGAATCTTATTTAAACCACGTAAAGCAGGAATTCATGGGGCTGGTAAGGGAGGACCTGGTGCTCAGTATAGCCAGGGGCCTGAATGACACCGTCAAGAGGGTGGAACAATGGGGATTACCCATAGAGAAGGGGACGGATGGGAACTACAAGCCCAGGGGACGGCGGGCAATAAGGATAATTGGAGAGAGACTTAAACCTATACTGGCAGAGGCCGTCAGGAGACACAGGGTTGAGGTGTTGAACCGTGTGGCGGTCACGAACCTTATCTTAAAAGAAGGCAAGGTAGTGGGGGCCTTCGGCCTGGGCGTCAGGGACGGAACCCTTTACGTGATACGGGCCAGGGGGGTAATTATAGCCACTGGAGGGGCCTCGGGTCTATACAAACCCCCGAATCCAGGCAGTGCACGTCACCTTATGTGGTACTGCCCCTGGAACGTGGGTACCGGTTACGCCATTGGTCTAAGGGCCGGGGCCGAGATGACCTCCTTTGAGAACCGCTTCATCGCCCTGAGGGTGAAGGACGTCCAGTCCCCGACAGGGACACTTGCCCTTGGGGCCGGGGCCAAACAGGTAAACGCTAAGGGAGAGCCTTACCTTGAGAAATACTATAAGGACTCCCCCGTAAGAGACAGCCCTACCTACTTCAGGCTCCTCAGCACAGTGCTGGAAAATCGGGCAGGGAGGGGCCCCTGTTACCTGGACCTCCATCACCTGGACACACAGACGTTGAGGCAATTCAAAGAGGACCTCTTAAACATGAGCCCTTCCATGCTCCTGATGCTATCAAGCAGGGACAATGGGGACTACCGCTTTGAGATAACAGGGAGTGAACCCTACGTGGTAGGAGGCCATGGGGAGGCAGGTTACTGGGTGGACGTGGAGAGACGGACCACCCTGCAGGGGCTTTACGCCGCCGGGGACGTAGCTGGTGGGGCACCCAAAAAGTACGTCAGCGGGTGCTGGGTAGAGGGGCAGATAGCCGCCAGGACTGCCCTGAAGGAGATTAATAATGACCCCCTCCCCTCAATAGAGGAAGGGGCAGTGGAAGAGGAGGAGGTAAGGGTAAGAATGCCTCTTAAGGACAGGAAAGGGGTCCCTCCCCAGGAGATGGAGGAGAGGCTCCAGAAGATAATGGATGAATACGCCGGCGGGCTTTCCACCCAATACGAGCTGAGCGAGGAGAAGCTCAGGGCGGGCAGGGCATTATTAAAGGATTTAAAAGCAGGCGTGCCTGACCTTGAGGCAAGAAATCATCACGAACTGGTGAGTTGTATGGAGGTGGTGGACAGGATAGACGTGGCCCGGGTAGTGGTAGAACACCTCCTCTACAGGAAAGAGACCCGCTGGCCCTGTTCTCAGAGCAGACTTGATTATCCCAAAAGGGACGATGCCCACTGGCTTAAGTTCGTTAACTCCGTTATGGACGTGGACACCGGGGAGATACAGATACTGGAGAAGGGACTAAATGGTAAAGATTGACTATAAAGTATGCAACCGTTGCGAGGGTGCCAGAGAGAAGCGATGTCAACGCATCTGCCCCGGTGACCTTATAGGGGTAAACCCTGAGGACGACCGCCCCGTGGTCCTGTACCCTGAGGATTGCTGGGCCTGTACGGCGTGCGTGAAGGATTGTCCTGTGGCGGCCATTACCCTGAAGCTGCCCTTCCAGATACTGGAAGAAGGGGATTCTCTTCGGGCCACTGCAAAAGGCAGGAAGACCTCCTGGGTACTGGAAGGGACGGATGGGAAGAAGGAGGAGTTTGAGATAACCGTAGTAGGGGCAATTCATGAATTGCCCCTACAGAAGGAGGAGAGATTAAGTGACTAAAGGTATAACGCCTCATGGAGGCAGATTGATAAACAGGCTCCTTGAGGGTGAGGAGAAGGAGAAGGCCCTGGCCAGGATAAAAGGCATGAAGCGCATGGAGCTTACTCCATGGGAGGTCTCCGACCTGGAGATGATAGCAGTTGGGGCCTTTAGCCCCCTTGAGGGCTTTATGTGCAGGAAGGACTTTGAGACGGTGGTGGATACCATGAGGCTCTCAAGCGACCTCCCCTGGTCCCTACCAGTGGTACTGTCTGCCAGGGAGGAAGAGGCCAAATCCTTCAAGGAGGGAGAAGACATAGCCCTGGAGGATGGCTCCCATACAGTACTGGCTATCCTGCACCTGGAGGAAAAATATCACTACGATAAGGAGAAGACTGCCCTGGAGGTCTACGGTACCCAGGAGGATAAACACCCCGGGGTAAAGCGGCTTTACGAGAGTGGAGATACCCTCTTGGGGGGCAAGATAAGCGTGGTCAACCGCCCCAGGCATACAGATTTCCTTAAACACAGGATGGACCCGTCCGAAACGAGGGAACTATTCCATAAGAAGGGCTGGAGGCGGATAGTAGGGTTTCAGACCCGCAACCCCGTGCATAGGGCACATGAGTATATCCAGAAGTGCGCCCTGGAGGTGGTGGACGGACTCCTCCTCCATCCCCTGGTCGGAGAGACAAAGGGGGACGACATCCCCGCCCAGGTAAGGATGAGGTGTTATGAGGTGCTCCTGGAAAAGTATTATCCGAGAGACAGGGTGGTACTGTCAGTCTTTCCTGCATCCATGCGTTACGCCGGACCCAGGGAGGCCATCTTCCATGCCCTAGTCAGGAAAAATTACGGGTGTACCCACTTCATCGTAGGGAGAGACCATGCCGGGGTGGGGAGCTACTACGGCAGTTTTGACGCCCATTACATCTTTGACGAGTTTGAGCCTGAGGAGATAGGCATTACCCCCCTCTTCTTTGACTATACCTTCTACTGCAAGGAGTGCTTTGGGATGGCCTCCTACAAGACCTGCCCCCACGACTCAGCCAACCATGTCTCGCTGAGCGGCACAGAGTTGAGAAAGCAGTTAAAAGAGGGGAAGGTACCTCCTCCTTCTTTTACCAGGGCCGAAATCGCCGAGATCCTCAGCGAGCACTACCGCCAGGAGTAGGGGCGTCCGCCTAAGGCGGATGGGTCGCCCTTACCGCTTGCCGGAAACAGGGACGTACCACGGGGGTTTCCCCTCCGACGGGGGCGGCCCTGTCACTTCCGGTTTTTTGGCAAACCACTGATAAAGGGAGGGTAACACAAAGAGGGTAAGGAAGGTGGAGAAGATTAGTCCGCCTATGACCACTGTGGCCAGGGGCCTCTGTACCTCCGCCCCTACCCCCCAGGAGACGGCCATGGGCAGGAAGCCAAAGATGTCGCAGAAGGAGGTAATGAGTACGGGCCTGAGGCGTTCCTCTGCCCCCCTAAGTACGGCCTCCTTCATGGGCAGACCTGCGGCCAGGAGGTCGTTGATACGACTGACCATCACTATCCCAAAGAGTACGGACAACCCAAAGAGTGCAATAAAGCCCACCCCGGCGGAGATGCTCAGGGGCATACCCCTTATGGCGAGGGCAAAGATTCCACCTGTGGCGGCGATGGGGACGTTGATGTAGATTAGCAGGGCGTTCTTGAGGGAGCCGAACGTGGTAAAGAGGAGGATGAAGATGAGGAAGAGGGCTATTGGGACTACAATGCTCAGGCGCAGCCTTGCCCTCTGCATATTCTCAAACTGCCCACCCCAATCTATGTAATATCCTGCGGGCAAACTTACTCTTTTGGCTATCTCTCTCCTTGCCTCAGCCACAAAACTTCCCACGTCCCTCCCCCTCACGTTGCACTCCACCACCATGCGTCGCTGGCTATTTTCCCGGCTTATCTGGACCTGACCTTCCACCAATTGGATGTCTGCCAGTTGGCCCATAGGCACCAGCCGTTTGCCGGGGGCACTTACAAGGATATTCCTTATGCCTTCTATGTCTTGTCTGGCCTCTTCGGGGAACCTCGCCACCATATCAAACCGCATCTCCCCCTCCAACACCTGGGTGGCGGCCCTGCCACCTATGGCCGTCTCAACGATTTCCTGGACATCTGCCACGTTTATGCCGTGACGGGCTATGGCCTCCCTGTCTATCACTATTTGTAAGACAGGCAGTCCGCTAACCTGCTCCACCCTCACGTCCTCTGCCCCCCGGATGTCTGCGATGATGTGCTCTATACTATCGGCCTTCTCCTTCAGGACGTCAAAATCCTCTCCAAACACCTTTATTGCAACGTCTGAGCGCGTCCCGGCTATAAGCTCATTAACCCTCATCTCTATCGGCTGGCTGAAGGCATAAGTCATCCCAGGTATAGCCTCCAGCCTCTCCTTCATCTTTTCAATAAGCCCTTCTTTTGTCCTGGCCGATTTCCAGTACTTCCTTGGTCTCAGCGTCACAAAGACGTCGCTGACCTCTGGGCCCATAGGGTCGGTAGCAATCTCTGCACGCCCAGTCTTACTGACCACCGTCTCCACCTCTGGAAACTCCCGGAGCACCGTCTCTATTTTGGTAGTGGCATTGATAGACTCGGTAAGGGAGACGCTGGGGAGCCTTATGGCATGGAGGGCAATAGAACCCTCCTCTAGCCTGGGAATGAACTCAGAGCCCATGAATAGTACAAGGATTACACTGCCCGCAAACATCCCCCCTGCGATGGAGATGGGAAGGTAGTTATGACGTACTGCCCTTTGTAGTGCGGGACGATAAAGTTTTATGAGGAACTGGTGGAATACGTTTCCCCTCTCTCTCCTGGCCAGCCCACGGTGGAACAAGAAACCGCAGAGGGCAGGGGCAAAGGTGAGGGAGAGGATGAGAGAGCCTATCATCGCATAGCATACGGTGAAGGCCATTGGCCTGAACATCTTTCCCTCTATACCCTGGAGAGAAAAGACAGGTAAATAGACTATAATAATTATAATAATGGCAAAGATTACAGGACGGCCTACCTCCCTGCCTGCCTCTACTGTGGTCTCAAAGACTCCCCTGTGCGGTTCTCTATGGTGGAGCCTCCTGATGATGTTCTCTACCATCACCACAGAGCCATCAACAACGATACCAAAGTCCAGCGCACCAAGGCTCATCAGGCTGGCCGGGATGCCTGTCTCATACATGCAAGCGAAGCTGAACAGGGCAGTAAGAGGTATTATAAGACTCACGATGAGGGCCCCCACCCAGTTGCCCAGGATCAGCATTACCACACCTATAACTAGCAGTATGCCTATACTCAGGTTCTCTATGACGGTACGGATAGTATGATTAACCAGTTCGATGCGGTCGTGGAAAGGTTCTATCCCGATTCCGGCAGGGAGGGTAGGGATAATCTCTTTCACCTTCTCCTTCACCCGGTTTGTCACCGTGCGGCTGTTCTCCCCCTTGAGCATCATGGTCACGCCCGTTACCACCTCGCCCTTCCCATCCTGGGTAGCGGCCCCGTATCTGACCTCTGGTCCGATGGCAACCTCCGCCAGGTTCTTGACGTATATGGGCGTGCCCTCCGGGTCTACGTCTACTATGATATTCTCTATATCCTCCATAGTCTGGACAAGACCTATCCCCCTTACGAGGTACTTCTCGGATACATGCTCTATATAGGCACCACCGGCGTTGAGGTTGTTTGCCGCCAGGGACTCAAAGACCTGCCTGAGCGGGATACGATAACCTACCAGCTTATTGGGGTCCACCAGTACCTGGTATTGTTTTACCAATCCACCGTGGCTGTTTACTTCTACCACCCCTGGGACGTTGAGGAGTTGGAAGCGTATTAACCAATCCTGGATGGTCCTGAGTTCATAAAGGTCCCGCCCCTCTCCCTTGACCACGTACTGATATATCTCACCCAGGCCGGTACTGATGGGCGCCATGGTGGGTGTGCCTAAGCCGAGGGGGATCCTCTCTCTGGCCGTCTGAAGGCGTTCCATAACCTGCTGTCTGGCCCAGTAGATATCTGCCCGGTCTTTGAAGACGACGGTTACCTGGGATAGGGCAGATAGGGACAGACTACGGACCTCGTCTACGTCCTTTATCCCCATCATGGCCGTCTCAATGGGGTAGGTTATGAGCCTTTCCACCTCTACAGGGCCCAGGCCGGGGGCCTCGGTATTTATCTGTACCTGTATGGTCGTTGCGTCTGGTACGGCATCTATGGGGAGGTGTATTACGGAATATATACCGATGCCGACCAGCAACCCTGCCAGGGCTACAATGAGGAAGCGGTAGCGTACGGAAAAACTTATAACCCTCCCTACAGCCATGAGTATTTCTCCTGACCAGCCGTTAGCAACCAGCTATCGGCCATCCAAAAGGCTGTAGGGGTGACCGGCCGGTCGCCCCTACCCTCAGTGTTCATGTACAATGGCACCCTTAAGGAGTTCAGATTTGAGATAGAAGGCCCCCTTAGATACTATTTCCTCACCCTCCCCAAGACCTTTAAAGACCTCTACATAACCATCCAATTCCTCCCCCACCTCTACTTCCCTCAGCTTGAAGGCATAATCTCCCAGGACCACAAATACCACCTGTTTCCCCTCGTGGGATTCAATTGCCGTATGGGGTGCTACCCGTCTCTCCACGGCTTCCTGGGGTGTAGTAGAAATCTTTGCCGTGGCAAACATCCCTGGTTTTAACTTCTTCTCAGGGTTGTCTATCTCCACCCGTACCTTTACGGTCCTAGTCTTTTCCTCCACTACGTCACTGATATAGGTAATCTTTCCCCTGAATTCCACTTCTGGATAGGACCTGACGGCCACACCTACCTCCTGGCCGGGTCTTATCTTGGAGAGGTCTTTTTCAAAGATATCAAGGATAATCCATAGTACGCTAAGGTCCGCAATGGTAAAGAGCCTGGAGGCAGGTTCGGTCATCTCCCCCAGGGCAATGTGTTTCTCCACTATAGTACCGTTAAAGGGGGAAAGGATGGGGAAGGTGGCAGTGGTATGGGTCTGGGGTCTTAATTCTATTATCTCTTCTTCGCAGAGTCCCAAGAGGTGCAGCTTGCCCTCAGATGCCTCAAATTCCGCCTGGGCCTGGGCGCACCTGGCCTTTGCCTCCAACATATCCTTTTCTGAGGTCACCTTCTTCTCCCACAGCCTTTTTTCCCTCTCAAAGTTAACCTGACAGACCTCCAGTTTAGTCTTACTAGTGAGGTACTCAGAGATGGACTGGCCAAGTTCTATGCTGTCCAGCAGGGCCAACTTCTGTCCCTTTTGCACCTCATCTCCCAAATCGGCAAATACGTCCACCGCCCTGCCAGGGACCCTGGGACCAATATGAAAGACCTTGTTGGCATTAAACTGTATCTCTGCCGTAACCTTGAGCTGTTTTCCCAGGCTCCTCTTTTCTACTTTAACAGTCTCTAGTCCCAGGAGTTCGTAGCTTGCCTTAGACATCCTCACCACCCCTTTTTCATGGACGTCGGCAGGCCTCTTTCGTTCTACCTTTCTTATGGGTTTCTCCCTGGGAGTGGCTGTCTCCGCCACTGCCTCCATACATGCAAGGGATAAAGGGAGGCCCTGGCGGTGGCCGTGTCCTGTGAGGCCCTTATCAGCCTCACCACCTCATCTATGTCCTTCAGGGCGACCCTTAGCCCCTCCAGGATGTGTGCCCTCTGTTCGGCCTTCTGGAGGAGGTGGCGGGAGCGCCGGCGGATGACCTCCATGCGGTGGTGCTTGTAGGCCAGGAGGAGTTCCTTCAGGTTCAAGGTCTGGGGGCGGCCATCCACCAGGGCAATCATTATGATGCTGAAGCTGTCCTGGAGCTGGGTGAGTTTGTAAAGTTGGTTCAATACCACGCCCTCGTCTTCTCCCTTCTTCAACTCCACCACCACGCGGCAGCCTTCCCTGTCACTCTCGTTCCTCACGTCGGCCACACCAGTAATCTTGTCCTCTTTCACCAGTTCTGCAATACGGGCGATTATATTGTCTCTGTTGAGCTGGTACGGGATTTCCGTGAATACTATCTGCTTCCTACCCGGCTTGGTGGTCTCCAGGTGGGTCCTCGCCCGGACAGTGATGGTGCCCCGGCCCGTCGTGTATCCCTCCAGGATGCCCCTGGTTCCGCAGATGAGGCCCCCTGTGGGGAAATCAGGTCCTTTTACTATGGTGAGGAGCTCCTTTATAGAGGCATCGGGGTTATCAATAACCTTTAGGATGCCGTCGCATATCTCGTTTACGTTATGCGGGGGCATGCTGGTGGCCATTCCCACGGCAATCCCCGTGGCGCCGTTACAGAGGAGGTTGGGGAACCTGGAGGGTAGGACGGTGGGTTCTAATCTGGTGTCGTCATAGTTGGGGACAAAGTCCACCGTGTCCCTGTCAATGTCCTCCATGAGGGCCATGCTGGCCTCTGTGAGTCTGGCCTCGGTATATCTCATGGCCGCTGGCGGGTCGCCGTCTATTGAGCCAAAGTTTCCCTGTCCATTAATGAGGGGGTAGCGGATGTTGAAGTCCTGTGCCATACGCACGAGGGTGGGGTAGACTACCTGTTCTCCATGCGGGTGGTAGTTGCCCGTAGTATCACCGGCAATCTTGGCACATTTTCTGAACTTGGCCCTCGGGCCCAGGTCCAGGTCGTTCATGGCGACAAGGATTCGCCTCTGAGAGGGTTTCAGCCCATCCCTTACGTCGGGGAGGGCGCGGCTCACTATCACACTCATGGCAAAGATGAGGTAGGAGTCCTTCATCTCCTCTTCTATGAAGAGCTCCTTTATGTTCTCCCTTGGCTCTATCATATATCTAACCTCCTGACCTCAAGGGCGTGTTTCTCTATGTACTCCCTCCGTCTCTGGACGTCCTTCCCCGCCAGGACACTGAATATCTGGTCGGCCTTGTAGGCGTCTTCTACCTTTACCCTGAGCAGGGTCCGTGTCGCCGGGTTCATCGTCGTCTCCGCTAGTTCTTCTGCATTCATCTCCCCCAGCCCCTTGTACCGCTGGATGTCTAGTCCCTTTCTCCCCAGCTCCCGGATGCGGGCCGGCAGTCCACTCAGGGCCTGGGCGACCACCTCGTTCCCCTCTCTGGCCAGCCTTGCCCTGGGGGGCGCACCCTCCTGGGTGAAGTAGTCCTCCAGGGAGAAGCCCTGGGCCTCCAGGGAGGCTACCAGTCTCTCTAAATCCCTGCTCTCCCTGAACTCCATCTTTTCCAATACCCGTTTGCCCGTGCCTGTTTTGGGCGGACATGCGAGGTCTTCTTCCTCCAGTATCTCCAGCCCTTCCCCCTTTTTTTGGAGGTCGTTGATGAGGGTGTTGAGTTCATCATCCGAGTAAAGGAAGAGTACCTGCCCGTTGAAGCTCACCCGATAGAGGGGAAGCGTAGTCCCCCCTTTCCTCTTGGCCAGGAAGTCTCTCATGGAGACGCCCATCTTGGCCAGCCACTGGGCCTGCTCCTCCAGTTTGCTAAGGAGTTCCACTAACCCCCTGAGTTCCCCACCTTCTATGTGTCGGGCCTTCTGCAGGAGCTCCATCCGCGTACCCTCTATGCCTAGCTCCAGGAGGGCCTTATTGAGGTGTTTGTCATCGTAGAGGTATTCCTGTTTCTTCCTCCGGGTTACTTTGTACAGTGGGGGTTGGGCCACGTATATGTTCCCTCGCTCAATCAGTTCTGCCATCTGGCGGAAAAAGAAGGTCAGGAGGAGGGTCCTTATATGGGCACCGTCCACGTCTGCGTCGGTCATGATAATGATCTTTCCGTAGCGTATCTTGTCCGGGGTAAACTCATCGGTACCAATACCTGTCCCTAGGGCACTGACAAGGGTAGTGATTTCCTCGTTGGCCAGCATCTTG
Source organism: Candidatus Brocadiaceae bacterium (assembly GCA_030018855.1). GTDB lineage: Bacteria > Planctomycetota > Brocadiia > Brocadiales > Bathyanammoxibiaceae > 2-12-FULL-52-36. Next base: position 9,834 of record JASEHG010000011.1, on the reverse strand, counting down.
TCTACCCTTGCCTTTTCCACGTTGAGGATGACGCCTTTTAGGGGGAGTATGGCCTGGAAGTTCCTGTCCCTCCCCTGCTTGGCCGTACCCCCTGCTGATATGCCCTCTACCAGGAAGAGTTCACTGGATTCCACGTCCCTGGTGGCACAATCGGCCAGCTTTCCGGGGAGGTTTGCCCCGCTGAGGGCGCCTTTCCTGCGGGATATATCCCTGGCCTTCCTTGCGGCCTCCCTGGCCCTAACTGCCTCTATTGCCTTGCTGATTATCGCCTTGGCGCTTGTGGGATGCTCTTCGCAATAGATGCTCAGGTGTTCATTGAGGGTGGCCTCCACGATGCCCTGTATCTCCCTACTGCCTAGCTTTGTCTTTGTCTGCCCCTCAAATTGGGGTTCGGGCATCATTATACTTACTATTGCCGTAAGTCCTTCCCTGTAGTCGTCTCCTGTGGGCACCTTCTCCTCCTTGAGAAGCCCCTGGTTCTTTGCGTAATTGTTGAACGTCCTGGTAAGGGCCGCCCTGAACCCACTGAGATGTGTCCCACCTTCCACCGTGTTTATGTTGTTTACGAAAGAAAAGACGTTTTCTGTGTACGTGTCGTTGTACTGTACCGCCACCTCTACGGTTACGTCCTCCTCCCTCTTTTCTATGTGTACGATATCGTCATGGACAAGGCCCTTCTCTGCATTAAGCTCCTTGACAAAGGTCTTTACGCCCCCTGTATACTGGAAGGTCTCCGTCTGGTTGCTCCGTTCATCGGCAAGGGTGATGCTTAGTCCCTTGTTTAGGAATGCCAGCTCCCGTATCCTCTTTGCCAGGACGTCGTAATTGAACTCCGCATCTTCAAAAATAGTCATGTCCGGTCTGAAGACGACCTTTGTCCCCCGCTTCTTCGTTCCCCCTCGGTTTTCTACGGGGGTGACGACCTCTCCTCGCTCGTACCGCTGGAAATAGGCCAGGCCCTCTCTCCGGACCTCCACTTCAAGCCACTCGCTTAGGGCGTTTACGACGGAGACGCCTACGCCGTGGAGCCCCCCCGATACCTTGTATGCCCCTCCCTCTCCAAACTTTCCCCCGGCATGGAGCGTAGTCATTACTACCTCAAGGGCAGGCCTTTTTGCCTCCTTGTGCTCGTCCACAGGGATACCCCTCCCGTCGTCAATTACGGTGAGGCTTCCGTCGGCGTTAATCCTAACGGAGATGTTTTTACAGAACCCTGCGAGGGCCTCATCCACGCTGTTTACGATAACCTCTTCGGCCAGGTGGTGCAGGCCCTTTGGGCCCGTATCTCCTATATACATAGCTGGTCTCTTCCTGACGGCCTCTATGCCCCCCAGAACCTTTATGGCCGTTGCGTCATACTTTTCTATCTTTTCCGTTTCCATATCCTCTTTGTCTTTTATCTCCCGGTGCTGCCCTCTTTGTCCTTCTGCTACTCTCGCGCCAGTCGTGTCCTGATTTCTTTTATGTAGATGCCCGCCACCTTCCTTCTCAGTTCTTCCAGGAGACATTCCTTATCCTTTTCACTGAGGTGGTGTATCATTGGGGCTGAGTCTGCTTCTATGATGAGCACTCCTTGCTTAAGCTGTTTTACCCTGCTCTGCCCGGCTGTTTTCCCCGTGGTGACCTCCCTCCATGCCGTCTGCAGTCTCTCCATGGCCCTTCCTCGTGGTGGTTTGAGTCCTGGTAGTACCCTCTGCAGGACGTCTCTAATCTCTTTTGGCTGGGACATCTAGCTTGCCTCCGTAAGCCTTATTGGCATAACCACGTAGATAAAATCCTGCCCGCTCTTTATCGCGGCTGACGAGGTGGCCTCCTTAAATTCCAGGTGTGCGGTCCCCTTCCCAATGGCTCTAAGGGCATCTAAGAGAAAGTCTGGATTAAACCCTATCTCTAAATTCTCTCCCTCATAGTTGGCATCTATGTCTACCTTTGCCTCTCCTACTTCGGGGGTCTCTACCTCTACGGAGATTCTCCCCTTTCGTAGCCCCAGCCGTACGAGGCGCCTCTCTTCTGTCGTTAGAATGGCGGCCCTCCTTATTGCCCCTGCAAGTATCTCCGCGTCTACCTCTACCCTTTTGTCATTGTTTACCGGGATGGCCTCCTTATAGTTTGGGTACTGCCCTTCTATGAGCTGAGCACAAAGGGTGGCCCTGTCGCTCGCTGCAAGGAGGTGTGTCTCCTCCAGCTTTAGCTGTATCTTCCCTTCCTGCCTCTCTGCAATCCTTGCCAGTTGCTCTATCCCTTTCCGCGGGACTATCCCCTCCATAGGACCCCTTCCACTCGTGCCCTTTTTCTCCCTTATGCTTGCTAGTCTTCTCCCGTCCGTCGCCACCATCCTCAGGGTTCCCGCTTCTACCTGGAATAGTACCCCTGTCATGGTATGTCTTACCCTCTCGCTAGCACAAGCAAAGGCTACTTTCCTAATCATCTCTACTAACTCTCCTGCCTCTATCTCTATTGCCCCCTTCTCCACCCCTATCGGAATTGTAGGGAACTCTTTCGGGTCATAGCCCGCCATCTTAAACGCCCCCCCTCTCCCAGAGATATGGCACATCGTCCCTTTCAACTCCATACAAACCCTTTCCTCCGGCCACTCCCGGAGCAATTCCGCAAGCCGGCCCTCTTGAAGTACAACTGTGCCTTTCTCCTGTACCTCCACCGGTTCCAGGAGATACCGGACTCCAACCTCCAAGTCCGTTGCCTCTAGGACAGCCTTGTTTTCAGAAACCTCTATCTTTACTGCCTGTAAGATAGGTTTCGTTGTCGTTCCAGCGGTTACATGACTTAAAAGCTGTAATCCTTCCGCAAGTACGGCCCTTTGACAAGAAAATCTCATTGTTGTTCTCCTCTCTCCCCTTATATCTAGTTTTAGTTTATTTTTATTTAACTCTTAACCCTAAGACAGGCACAATGTGTTGAAATCCTGTCTTGTTTTTACCTTAAATCCTTTACTGTTCTTGTGTTAACAGCAGAAGAAAGCTGTTGGGATAACGATAAAAGGTACTTCTCTACCCTCCCGGAGACCTACAGGAGAGACAAAAGACAAGTAAGGGAGAAGGAAAGAGAATAGAGAAAGAACAGAAAACCTACAGAGAAAGAACAAAATACTAACACCTCCCTTGTAACGAGGTCTCTATCTGATTAATAATATTATCTACATCCGGACGCCTCACCTTCAGCGCCAAAATTCTCTTTTCCGCATGGATCACAGTACTATGGTCCCTTCCCCCAAGGTATCCTCCAACCTCCTGCAGGGAGAGGGAGGTAAAACGGCGGGCAAGATACATCGCAATCTGGCGAGGAAGGGAGAGGGTGCGAGTACGGCTCTTTGATTGCAGTCGAGACTGAGGGATCCTAAAGAAGGAGGCGACGGTTCGCAGGATTTCCTCTATGTGTACAGGGCGGCCCTTTGTGGGGAGAAGACCTGTCAATGGCTCCTTGACCTCTGACAGAGAGAGAGAAGAGTGTCCAGAAGGGTACAGAGAAGAAAGAAAGCCCAGGATACGCTCCAGTTCCTTAATATTACTAGAGGTATTCTCCGCGAGGAACAGGGTAGACTCTTTAGAAAGAGGCAAATCCAGGAGAAGGGCCATCCGTCCAACGACGGCGGCACGGGTCTCCATATCCGCCGGCTCAAGCTTTGCCTGTAGACCCCACGAGAACCTGGAGACAAGCCGGGCCTCCACCCCGGGCAGAGAGGCAGGGGGACAACCGGCAGCAAAAACGAGCTGTCTTTGATTATTAAACAGGGCATTAAAGGTATGAAAAAGCTCTTCCCGCGAGGCAGGAGAGTTAGCAAGTTGCTCTACGTTGTCCAGCAGTAAGGCATCCAACTCCCGGTAGGCCTTTCTGAACCGCTCCACCTGTTGGTTACGGAGTGCGAAAACGAAGTGGGAGACGAAACCGTCACAGGGGACGTACAGGGCCTTCGCGCCCTTTGAAAGGAGGGCAAAGTATATCGCCTGAAGCAGATGACTCTTACCCGAGCCAGGACCGCCATAAATGAACAGGGGATTATAAGTGTACCCAGGAGAGGAGACCACGGAGAGGGCAGCAGCATGTGCCAGACGGTTACTATGGCCCGAAACGAAATTCTCAAAGGTATATCTTTTGTTAAGGTAGGCCTGTAAGGGAACGGGGGTAGTCTTCTCTATTCCTCCGGAGGTGCCCGGCGAGGAGGTGGGAGGGACATTGCTGAGTGTAAAGGCTATACGTACAGACTCTCGGGAGACGGACGAGAAGACCTCCTCCAGGAGGGGTTTGTAACGACGGGCCAGCCAGTCCTTGTAAATAGGGCCGGGGACACGGAGTTCTACCTTTGCCCCCCGCAGGCCCTCCGGTTCTAAGTGACTAAACCAGGTCTTAAACTGTTGTTCCGTTACCCGCTTCTTCAGTTCGTCAAGAACCTTAGGCCAGATTGTACCAATATCCTGAACCATGTTTAAATCCTCAAACACATACCGTCCGCATGCGAGCAGTGACCGTAGAGAGAGCCTTCACGATACGAACCACCTCGTCAGAGGTATTAAACCTTGATAAGGAAAAGCGCAGAGAGGACAGAGCCAATTCCCTGGACAGCCCCATGGCCAGAAGGGCAGCAGAAGCCTCTACGGCCCCCGAGGCACAAGGGTTTCCGGCACCAACGGCTATCCCTTCTAAGTCCAGGCTGAGCAACAGGGGCTCTGCCTCCAGCCCAGGGAAGCAGAGGGATAAGTGGCCCGGAAGACGGGCGAGAGAGGGGCCGTTAAGGAGGATGCCCCCAAAGACTTCTTTGATGCCGCTCAGGAGCTGTCCTTCAAGGAGCCGTAGCTCTGGTATGCCCGTATGGAGTTGTTCTTCGGCCAGTTCCATCGCCCTCGCCATACCCACGGCCAGGGCGGGGGAAACGGGGCCCGGGCGGAGTCCGCGCTCCTCCGCGCCACCAAACAAGACGGGCTTGAGCCGGGTTCCGGCCCGGACGAACAGTGCGCCCACACCCATGGGGCCGTGGAATTTGTGGGCAGATACGCTGAGGAGGTCTATGCCAGGCCCTTCCAGAGGCAGCTGCACCTTCCCCACCGCCAGACAGGCATCGGTGTGGAACAAAATGCCCCTTTCCTTAGCCAGTGAGGCAATCTCTTCTATAGGCTGGATGGCCCCTGTCTCTCCTTCCGCAAAGAGTATAGAAACGAGGAAAGTTTTTTTCGTAATGGCCTTTTTCACGTCCTCTGGGTCAACCAGCCCCTCTCTACCCACGGGGACAAGCGTAACGTCGTGCCCCTCCGTCTGCAGTGCCTTTACGGTCTCCAGGACGGATTGGTGTTCTACCTGAGAGGTGATGACGTGGCCCTTGTAACCCAGGCTGCGGGCCGCGCCGAGGAGGGCGAGGTTGTTTGCCTCCGTCCCTCCACAGGTAAAGATTATTTCCTCCGGCATTACGCCCAGGGTCTGCACGATACGGCCGCGGGCCCCTTCCAGGGCCTTTCTTGCCTCCCGGCCAAAGGAGTGTATCTGGGCGGTACTGCCCCATCCCTCCCGGAGGAGGGGCAACATCTCTTCTAGTACCAGGGGGTCCAGCCGTGTGGTGGTACTGTTGTCTAGGTAAATCCTACTCACCTGGTGCCGTACAGGCCTCCATGAGCCGCTGTTTAACCTTTTTCAGGTCCTCTTCATCAAAGAGTTTTGTCCTTGCGTCTTTAAGGGTTACGTAGAAGACGTCTATGGCCTGGTGGAGTTTGGTGGCTACCTTTGCGAAGTGGATGTCCAGGCCACAGTCCGCCAGGCATTTACTTATGGTGTACAGGAGCCCAACCCTGTCCGGGCTGACTACGTCTATGATGGTATAGTCAGGGCTGGAGTTGTTATCTATGTATATCCGTGTAGGTCCAGGTACAGGGGGATGGCCGGGGGCCACACGTCTCTGCCTGGAGCGTAACAGCTCTACCAAAGAGAGTTGGCCGGTAAGGACGGCGGCCAGGTCTTGCTGTAGCTCTTTTATGCCTTTATCCTTGAGCGATTTCCCTTCTGGCCCGGCGATGCGAAAACGGTCCAGGATGACCCCATCTTTTCTCGTGTAGGCCTGGGCGCTGATAATGTCAAGCCCCTTGGCCGCAAGTACGCCGGAAAGCTGGGTAAACCGTGCGGGCATGTCTCTCGTACATACCCATATATCCGTAAGGTGGTCTGATTCAGAGGAATGCAGATAAACAGGCCCGCCGGAGGGGGACTTCAGGCTGCGTATCATCTCAAGGTGAGAGACGGCCTCCTGGGGACTGACTTCCAGGGCGTACCGGGGGGGCACAAGCTCGCAGTGGCGGAGGGCCTCCTGTTCAAGCCCTTGCCCCCTGGCCAGCTCCAACAGGCCTTCCTTGAAGCTTGCAGGCCGTGCCGCCTCGGGCCTCTGTTGGGAGAGGAGGTCAGCTATCTTTTTATAGAGTTCCCACAAGAGGGAGTCCTTCCATTCAGACCAGGTGTCGCTGGCCTTTATATCGGCGTATGTGAGGAGATAGAGCAGGGAGAGCCGCACGGGGTCGTCCACCCGTTTGGCCAGGGCCTGCAGGGCCTGTTTTTCACCGTGGTCTCGGCGCTCAAAGAGGCAGGACAACTCCAGGTGGTTTTCTACGAGAAATTGGAGGAGTTTAGCGTCTTGTTCTCCTAAGGACAGACGTTTGGCGACGGTAGGTATCATGGCCCCGGCCAGCAGGGGGTGTCCTGGGCCACGGGGTTTGCCAATGTCGTGCAGGAGCAGGGCCAGCCGGAGCAGTGCATGGTGGCCGGTCTCCTCAAGGAGCCGCCGTTTCTGCACAGTGGTGCCTGATTCGGCCAGCCAGACCTCGTCTATCACCGCCAGGGCGAGGAGGGTCTGCTCGTCCACGGTGTACGTGGGGAGAGATTCGTAATGGACGAAACCAACGAGGGGCTCAAATTCGGGTAAAAAGGCACCCAGGAGGCCGCAGTCCCGCATCTGACGGAGGATCGGGGCAACGGAGCCGGTCCCTTCCAGGATACTGAGGAAGCACCGTGCGGCCTGGGGGTCTGAGCGAAGGCCGTCATCCACCAGGTGGAGGTTCTCTCTGACGTGTTCCAGCACCTGCTGGCAGAGTTCCAGGTGGTGTCTCTGGGCTACCAGGAACGTCTCCAGGAGCTTCCAGTGGGCATCCAGGGGCTCGGCTGGTTTAGCAAAATAGAGTCGTTTTCCCATGGCCACGAAGTCGCTTCCCAGGGGCCTGCGGAAGAAGGTGGCGCGCTGGGAGGAAGGTTTTAGGTCTTCAAAGCGGCTTTGTATGCTCCTTGTGAGGTGGCAGACCCTGGCTGCGGTGCGGAAGTAATCCCTCATCAGTCCGGTGGCGGCGGGTAGGCCGTCTTCTTGCTTATAGCCAAAGGCCGAGGCTACAGGTTCGTGGAGGGAACGGTCAAAGAGGTCGTATTTTTTGTTGGAGAGGAGGTGTAGCTGGGTACGGAGGCGGAGGAGTAAGTCGTGGGTCTCCAGGAGGCCCGGGTATTCCTTTTCTTTGAGGGAGGGGATAAGTTCCCTCCGTGTGGGCAGTACCTCGGCCAGCCTTTTTGTCCAGAATAGCAGGTGGATATCCCGTAGCCCGCCAGGGTTAGACATGAGGTTGGATTCTACCAGGTAAGGGGAGGCCCCTTTTGCCCCGTGACGGGCCTGCTGCTCCTCTACCCTGTCCCGCAGGAAGGAAAACCAGTGCCTGGAGAAAAAGGCCTCTAGCACCTCCTTTTCAAAGGACTGGAAGAAGTCCTTCTCCCCAGCCACCCAGCGTCCCTCCAGCAGGGCGCAGGCGGCGAGGGGGTCTCCTTCCATGACCTTAAGGCAGGCCTGGGGGGTGAGGCATGAAAGGGACACGTTAAGCCCCGCCTCCTTGAGCAGGGAGGTGGTACTGCCAGCCAGTCTTTCCACGGAGTCTGCGGGGGCGTCCTGATGGAAAAGCAGCAGGCTTATGTCGGAGAAGGGGTTGAGTTCCCCACGGCCATATCCGCCGGTGGCTATCCAGGCCAGGGGGGCAGGAGGCGGGGTGTTTTCCAGGGCATAGGCATGGGCGAAGTTTATGGCAGTATCTACGAGCCTGGCCAGGCGGGTCACTACCAGCCGGCCGGAGGCCCCCTGTTGATGGAGTTGGAAGGTTTGGGCCTTTTCCCTCTGGAGGAAGTCCTTGAGTCTCTGCAGGGCCTGGTTTCTATCCAGTCCGCCCGCCAGTCCAAGGGCGGGGACTGTTACCTCTAAGGTTGTCATACTTCTTTTTTACGTAGGGCGTTTAATGGAGCGCCCCGGCTGAAAAAAATTCTTGTCGGCTCACGCGTCATAATAAAGGGCGAATTCATAGGGGTGAGGGTGGAGCCGCACGGGTTCTACTTCGTTCATCCTTTTATAGGAAATCCAGGTCTCAATGACGTCCTGGGTGAAGACGTCCCCTTTCAGGAGGAACTCGTGGTTTTCTTCTAGTGCATCCAGGGCGCTTGCCAGGGAATCCGGGGTAGAAGGGATTCTTGCCAGCTCTTCTGGTGGCAGGTCGTAGATATCCTTGTCCATGGGTTCCCCGGGGTCTATTTTATTCTGTATGCCATCCAGGGCGGCCATGAGGATGGCCGCGAAAGAGATGTAGGGGTTACAGCAGGGGTCCGGGCAACGGAACTCTATCCTGGCGGCCTTGGGGCTGTTGCTGTACATGGGTATACGGATGGCGGCACTGCGGTTCCTTGAGGAATAGGCCAGGTTTATGGGGGCCTCGTGGCCGGGGGCCAGGCGTTTGTAAGAGTTAGTGGTAGGGTTGGTGAAGGCGGTGAGGGCCTTTGCGTGGTAGAGCAGACCGCCGATGGCGTGACGGGCCATGTCACTTAGGCCCGCATAACCATTTCCGGCAAAGAGGGGCTTGCCGCCCTTCCATAAGGAGAAGTGGGTGTGCATCCCGGAGCCATTGTCTCCTATAATGGGTTTGGGCATAAAGGTAACGGTCTTGTTGTACTTCCTTGCAGTGTTTTTCACTATGTATTTGTATAACTGGAGTGTGTCTGCCGCCCTTACCAGGGTGTCGTACTGGAAGTTTATCTCGCCCTGTCCTGCAGTGGCCACCTCGTGGTGTTGTCTCTCTATCTTGATGTTGCACTTCTCCATAATGAGCATCATCTCCGAGCGGACGTTCTGGAGGGTATCGCTGGGGGGTACGGGGAAGTAGCCCTCTTTGAAGGCTATCTTGTAGCCCAGGTTGGGGCGTTCATCCTGACCGGTGTTCCAATTACCCTCGGAGGATTCTATGTAGTAATAGGCGTGATGGGGTTGCTGGTCAAAGCGGATGCTGTCAAAGATGAAGAACTCTGCCTCGGGGCCGAAGTAGGACGTGTCGGCAATACCTGTAGATTTGAGGTAGGTCTCCGCCTTGCGTGCAATGTATCTGGGGTCCCGCGTGTAATTTTTTTTGGGTATAGGCTCCAGTATCTCGCAGAGCAAAATCAGGGTAGATGCGTCCAGGAAGGGGTCCATCATGGCCGTCTCAGGGACAGGTACTGCTACGAGGTCGCTCATGTGAATGGGCACCCAGCCCCTTATACTGGACCCATCAAAGCCCAGGCCCTCCTCAAAGACCTTTTCTGTGAGTTCCCTGGTGGGGATGGAGAAGTGGTGCCATTTACCTAGGAGGTCCGAAAAGCGCAGGTCAACAACCTTTATGTCCTTCTGCCGGCAGAGTTCAATAACTTCTTTTATTTGCATGTCGTAGATAGTCCGCCTCAGGCGGGTGCCACTTGCACCTTTGCGAAGGCGGATAGGGTATTTTTTTTAAGGGCAGGCACAAAAACCTTTGTCGGGCGAGGCCCCGTCACCTTGTTTAGTGCCTCCTTTTCTCC
>JASEHG010000119.1 GCA_030018855.1 Candidatus Brocadiaceae bacterium | reverse complement strand
CACCTTTATCATATCCCCGGTATTAGTAAAGAGGGGTACTTTTACCACCACTCCTGTCTCAAGGGTGGCGGGCTTGAAGACGTTTGTAACCGTATCTCCCTTCACCCCAGGGTCCGTCTCCGTCACCTTCAACGCAACCGATGAAGGGAGTTCTACTGCTACCGGACGCCCCTCGTAAAAGGTCAACCTCACCTTGCAGTTATGGGGCATGTAATTAACGGCGTCTCCCAGCACCTCTTTAGTAACAAAGACTTGTTCCAGGCTCGCCGAGTCCATGAAACAATAATTCTCCCCCTCGTTATAGAGGTATTCCATATCGCGATGGTCCAGGTAGACGTCCTCAACCCTCTCCGTGGAGCGGAAGCGGTTTGTGATGACGTTGCCCACCCTCATGCTCTTGAGCTTTGCCTGGATCAACGCCGGTTTATTCCCAGGGGTCAGGTGTTGGTAATCCACCACTATATAAAGCTCCCCATCCAGCTTAATCATCGTACCCTTCTTAATGTCGTTAGCAGCTATCACACGAATACCTCCATATCAGTTATCAGTTATAAGCCATCAGCTACACAAATTCTACCATAACCTGATTGGCCAGGAAAAGGCCCTTTTGGGTGAGGCGCAACCTCCCCCCGGTAAGGCTCAAGAGTCCTAGATGTTGAAATTTCTCTATAGACGGGCCATAAAGCTCCGTAAGAGAGTAGCCCGTACGCCGGTGGAACTCCCCCTCCGCTATGCCGCTATGCATCCTGAGGGCCATGACCAGGGTCTCTGCCGCCCGCCTCCTGGACGGGAGGGTCTCGGTGAAGGAAACGGCCCTCCTCCCCGAGGTAATCTTTTCAATATACTTCTGCACGTCTTTTACGTTGGAGTACCGCCTGCCATCTACATACGAAAAGGCCCCAGCCCCAAGGCCCAGATATGGGCCATTGTTCCAATAGTTAATATTGTGAAGGCATTCCCTGCCTTTCAAGGCAAAATTGGATATCTCATAATGTTTGTATCCAGCCCTGGTAAAAGAGGCATGGGCCTTCTTAAACATCTTATGCTGAAGGTCTTCATCTGACCCAGTCAGTCTCCCAGTACGAACGTCCATGCTAATGGGGGTACCTCTTTCTATGGTAAGGCAATAGGCAGAGACATGCTCCGGGCCTAACCTCAGCACCTTTTGCAGGTCTTGCCCCCATTCTTCCAGCGTCTGGCCTGGCCAGCCAAAGATAAGGTCCAGGTTTATGTTGGAGAACCCTGCATCCCTTAAGACGTAAAAGCCTTCTTCTGCCTCCAGGGGGCTGTGGATGCGGCCAAGTATCTCCAACCCCCCCTCCGAGAAGGACTGCACCCCCAGGCTTACACGGTCAATGCCACCCACCTTCATGAGCCTTACCTTCTCAGGGTTAAGGGTGCCGGGATTGGCCTCAATGGTATATTCCCTCGGCGGGTTTGTCCCCGTTACGTCCTTGACGAGGGTCAAAAGCCTCTCCAGTTGCGCCTCATCCAGGGCTGTTGGGGTACCTCCACCGATGTAGACGGTCTGGAACCCCTCCGAGATAGCCCTCGTCCCCTCCAATTCCTTGCCCAGGGCCTGGATGTATCTGTCCATAAGGGCCCTGGGGTGCGGGCCGGAATTAAAGTCGCAATAGCTACACTTTTTAACGCAATAGGGGATGTGGATGTATAGTGAAGTCATTCTATCAGCAATCAGCTATCAGCAGTCAGCAATCGGCTATCTAACAGGTAAGATGGAGGGCAGTGACTATTATCTTTTTTGACTTAATGAGGCGATTATGTATCTGGCAGGCCTCAGGGGTCTCGGCCGCCCTGAGTTCTATCCCTTTTGTCCGCAACAGGTCTTCTACTCCCTTATCTATCTTCATGCCCCCGTACTGACCCCTCCCCACTACGAGTATATCGGGTTTGGTCCCTAATATATCGCCAACGTCCTCTATCTGCAACCTGTGTCCTTCCTTCCTCCACCAGGAACTATCTATCCTATTGGGATAGATGATTACATCTCGGGTATACTCGTGTCCGTCTATCTTTATCCTTCCAAAACTGCAGTCGTCTATTTCCATCTTGGTTTATTGACTCGGGACTGGTCTATAGACTTTGTCCCTATGCCGGTGGAGGCGGCTGGATTCTTAGGACTTTACCTCTTCCTTACTCACGAGGGGGACGAAGATACAGCCCAGGAGTTGTTCTCTCCTGAAGTCGTCTCCCTGTCGTGTGATTCGGTAGAGTATCTGGTGCTCTGGCCAGCCCACGGGTATTAGCAGGCGGCCCCCGTCGGCCAGTTGTTCGGTAAGGGCCGGGGGGATACTCTGGGCGGCCGCCGTTACCAGGATGGCATTGTAGGGGGCGGCCTCCTCGTAACCATGCTGCCCGTTAGCGACATGGAAGGCCACCCTGGGGGCGTAACCCAGCTCCTCAAGGATTTCCCTGGCCCTCTTAGCCAGATAGGGCCTTATCTCTACGGTATGGACCTTATCCACTATCTCGGCCAACACGGCGGTCTGGTAGCCTGACCCTGTGCCTACCTCAAGTACCCTGTCCTCTCTCTTTAAAAGCAATGCCTGGGTCATGCAGGCCACCATGTAGGGCTGGGACATGGTCTGCCCTTCTCCAATGGGTACCGGGGCGTCGTCATAGGCCCTCAGCCAGAATTCCACGGGTAGGAATAAGTGGCGAGGAATCTTCTCCATGGCCCTCAGCACCCGCTCATCGGTGATGTCCCTGAGGCGGAGCTGATACTCCACCATTTCTTTGCGTCTCTTTTCAAAGTCCCATAACATAATAGTAGTAAACAGTAAGCACTAGGCACTACCCACCAGGTGCTAAGTAGAAACCCCATTCCGCAGTCCATAGTGCTTAGTCCTTAGTGCCTAGTATTTAGTGCTTCCTTTTTGTCTCTCGATCAACTCCTTCAGTATCCTGCGGTGGCAATAGGTAGCTTCCTTTTCGTGGCAGAAGAGGGTGATGATCTCCTCCTTTGCCCTCATAGCCAGTGCCTTTAGCTTCTCTTTTTGGGACCCCATTTCCTTGACATATCCGGTCTTGAACTCCTTGAAAGGGATGCCTTTTCTTAACCAATCTTTTAGTAGCCCAGGGCTGGGGGAGAGGTCTTTATCCCACTCGTCAAATCTATCCTTTTTTACGCCCCTGGGCCATATCCTCATTATCAGTAGTCTGTAACCCTCATCCGGCCCCTCCTCTTCATAGACGGACTTAGTCTTAATTGCCATTGACATAATAAATTATAGAGGAACGGTGGGAAAAAGACAAGGAAGGATTGATGGGCAGGTGCAAGACCTGCCCCTACACTGTGCCCCCTAGCGCCTAGTCTCTGTTATGTGTTCCTTGTACTGCCTCACCGCTTCTGCCCCAAAGACCACTGCAGCAGAGGTGGCGGGGATGGCTATCAGTAGGCCCAGTAGCCCCAGGAGTTGACCCCATACGAGTGCCGAAAGTATTATGACCACGGGAGGTAGCCCTACACTGCGGCCCACTATCCTTGGCGTTAGCAGGAGTATCTCCATGGCCTGCCCTCCGGCAAAGATTGCCCCCACAACTGCAAACCGCCAGATATCTTCCGAGTGTTCCAGGGCGGTTAATATCATTGCCAGGGTTATGCCTGTAAGGGTGCCAAGGTAAGGTACCATGTTGCCTATCCCACCCACGAACCCCACCAAGAAGGACATTGGCACCCCCAGTATCGTTAACCCAATACTATAGTAAAGCCCTAATATCATGGACACCGTTAATTGGCCGCGGAGAAACCCCCTGAGGGCATTGTCTACCCCCGCCATCAATTCTAGCACCTTATCCCTCCTGGAAGGAGGTATCAGGGCCTTTAGTTCTTTTATGATGCGGTGGTAGTCCTTAAGGAGATATATGGAGACGATGGTAAAGATGAGGACGTCGGCCACGGTGCCCATTAACCCAAGTGTGCTGTAAAACAGCTTTTTTATGGTACTAAACGTGTATCGTACAGCTACGGGGATATACTCCTTAAATTGCACTGCGAGGTCTATGGGTTCTACGCCCTCTTCCGCCCCAGGGGGCGCCTTCTTTTCTGCTTCCTCCTTCAGGGCGTCTATCGGGAAGTACTTCCCGTACTCTCCCAAATACTCTATGAGTTGCTTCTGATAATGGGGATAATGATGCTTCACCGTCCTGGCCACATGCCTTGCACCACTGACGGTCTTAGGGATGGTGAGGGCAAGGAACCCTAGTCCAACGAATACGACCAGGGTAAGGATGATTGCAATGGCCCCGGCCCTTGGCACCCGTAGTCTCGGAAACGGCTTCCGCCTGCTTTCTATGAAGTCAACTGCCGGGTTAAAGATATAGGCCAGCATGAAGGCGAGTAAGAGGGAGGTGAGAATGCCTTTTATAAAATAGCAGAGCCCCAAGAAGACCAAGACTGCAATGGCTATGGCTATGGCCTTTGCATGGATGCTTCCAGGGGCTTGTTGAGGACGGTGTTCAGGGGTAGCATTTTCTGTATCCATCAAGAACCCCTTTCGGTTCGGTGGACAGTAAACAGGAAACTACCTACTGATTATTCTCTATTTCCTGCTCCCTACCCCCTACCCCCTAATCCCTAGTTAATCACCTGGCATGTTCCACGGAGCGGGTCTCCCGGATGACGGTAACTACCACCTCTCCCGGGAACTCCAGTTCCCCTTCAATCCCTCGGGCTATATTGTAACACATCTTCTGGGCGGTGGTGTCGTCAACCTTTTCAGGGTCTACTATGACCCTTATCTCCCTGCCTGCCTGGATGGCGTAGGCGGCCCTGACTCCGGGAAAGCTGGTGGCAATCCCCTCAAGTTTCTCCAGGCGTTTTATGTACTTCTCCAGGGATTCCCTCCTGGCACCTGGACGGCCGGCAGAGATGGTATCGGCTGCGCTGGTCAGCGCCCCGTAGGGGCTCTCCACGGGTACGTCCTCATGGTGGGAGGCGATGGCGTTGATAACCTCTGACCTTTCCCCGTATTTCCTGGCAACGTCTGCCCCTATGGCGGCGTGGTTACCTTCCACCTCGCTATCCAGGGCCTTGCCAATGTCATGGAGCAGGCCGCACCTCTTGGCCAGTTTCACGTCCAGCCTCAACTCTCCAGCCATAAGTCCACAGAGCTTTGCCACCTCAATGGAGTGTTGCAGTTGGTTCTGACCATAACTGGTGCGGTACTTCAGCCTTCCCAGGACTTCTATCAGTTCGGGTGGCATGTCATGGAAACCCATATCGTAACATACCTGCTTGCCTGTCTCCCTGAGGTGTTCTTCCATCTCTTTCTGGGTCTTCTGGGCTATCTCCTCAATGCGGGCCGGGTGGATGCGTCCATCTACAATAAGTTTCTCCATGGTCAGGCGTGCAACCTCCCGGCGGACGCTGTCAAAGCCTGAAAGGACTATCACCCCCGGGGTGTCATCCACAATTACGTCAATACCTGTGGCCTTTTCAAAGGCCCGGATATTCCGTCCTTCCCTCCCTATGATGCGGCCCTTCATCTCTTCGTTAGGTAATTCCACCGTGCTGACTACATTTTCTGCCGTGTGGTCGGCAACGCACCGCTGGATAGTGTTGGCGACAATGACGGCGACCTCTTCCTGGGCCGTCTCTTTAGCCTTCTTGAGGGCATCGGCTATCTTTTTTGCACATTCCCCCTCCAGTTCCTTCTCCAGGCGGGCCATAAGTTGCCTCTCGGCCTCCTCCCTACTATAACCTGCCACCTTCAGTAGGGTCTTCATTTCTTCCTCCAGGGCCTTCCTGAGTTGGGTGTCCTTTTCTTCTACCTCCTTTTGCCTGGCCTGGAGCTGGGCTTGTAACCCCTCTATGTAACGCTCCTTTTTGGTTATGATTTCAAGTTTTCTCTCCAGGTTATCTTCTCTTCTATCAAGCTTCCTTTCAATTTGTTTTAGTTCTGCCCTGGCCTCCTGGATTTCCTTTTCAAGGGCCTCCCTCCTCTTAAAGACTTCATCTTTAATGGCGAGGTCTGCCTCCTTTTCCAGTCTCTGGGCCTTCTGCGTTGCCTCCTCCAGGAGACGTTTCGCCTCCTTTTCTTGATTGCGCCTCCTCCTGGCGGTAATGAAGTAACAGAGGAAATAACCTAATGGGACAGAGACAACGGCCGTGAGGAGTATTATGAGTGGAATGCTCGCTATAGTCTCC